>JAFYTG010000026.1 GCA_017558945.1 Clostridia bacterium | reverse complement strand
CTCCGCCCTACCGTTTTCCTCGGCATCGGAAGACACGGGATAACACTCCACACGCTCGGTCTCCGTAAGCTTGTTTTCGGGCTTTACAACTATATCCGAATAGAGCTTCTCTCCGCGGAAATGCTGAAACGACATAAAGCCGATATAAGGATTTTGTCCCTCTTCAACACGGTAGTTGAAATGGTTTGTTTTCATAGTCCTGCTCCTTGCTGTTTTTTCTTATTGTAGCACACAAATCGGTCAAGCTCAAGACCTTACCTGTAATCAAACATAAAAGCGGAATGAAATTCCTCCGCTTTTATGTTGAAAATTCGTTTTCGTTTATTCAGATTTATTTTGCATCGGCAAGTATTTTGAGCATCTCCTCTGCCGCCGAAGCCATAGGAGCGTTAACCGAGAAGCTCTTGTCTCTCGTAACGATTTCGACAACGCTCTGCTTCATATTTCTGGGGCTGACGATTACTCTGTACGGTACACCGATAAGGTCTGCATCCGAGAACATAACTCCCGCGCTGACGTTACGGTCATCGTAAATAACCTCAACGCCCTTGCTCTGAAGCTCCTCGTAGAGCTTATCTGCGTAAGCCTTAACCTCGGCATCGTCGGCACGAACTGCGCAGATGTGAACCTGCCATGGTGCAACCGCCAAGGGCCAGATAGGTCCGTATTCATCGTGATGAGCCTCGCATATCGAAGCGGCAAGTCTACCTACTCCGATACCGTAACAGCCCATAATAGGATGCTGTGTTTCTCCGTTTGCATCAATATAGGTCATATCCATAGACTTGGTATATTTGGTTCCGAGCTGGAATATATTACCGACCTCAATGCCTCGGGAAATCGTGATAGCGGGCTTTCCGCACACGGGACAAATTCCGCCCTCCTGAATTTTAGCAAAATCGTGATATTCAGCGCCCGCAACGTCACGGCTGATATCAAGACCCGTATAATGATAATCATACTGGTTTGCACCGCAGACGAGGTTATTTCTTCCCTCAAGTGAGCGGTCAAAGAGAACGGTGCATTCAGCCTTCATATCAATGGGACCGATGAAGCCTGCAACTATTCCGCTCTCCTCGGTAATAACAGCAGGATGAATATCGTAGCCGAGGAAGTTGGTAAGCTTGGTCTCATTGACCTCAAGGTCTCCTCGGATGAAGAGAACAACGTAATGATCGTCGGAATTGCGCTGATATACGACTGCCTTGCAAGCCGCCTTTTCGTCACACTTAAGGAAGGTACATACCTCCTCGATGGTGTGAGCATTGGGAGTATGAACAAGGGTAAGCTCCTCGGAGTCTGCGTTGGCTTCATTATGAAGGATGCACTCCGCCGCTTCCATATTCGCGCGGTAATTACATTCGCTACAGATGGCAATAGAGTCCTCACCGATAGCGGTAAGAAGCATAAACTCGTGAGAAATGCTACCGCCCATCATACCCGAATCGGATGCAACCGAAACAACCTCGGGAAGTCCTACTCTTGCGTAAATACGCTCGTAAGCCTTGTGGCACTTATCGTAATATTCCTCAAGGTCTGCCTGACTTGTATGGAAGGAATACGCATCCTTCATTGTAAATTCTCGTACACGGATAAGACCGGCTCTCGGTCTTGCTTCGTCACGGAATTTGGTCTGTATCTGATACACCATAAAGGGATATTTAACGTAGCTCTGTCCGTAATCACGAACGAGGTGAACAGCCGCCTCCTCGTGAGTCATACCAAGCACCAGAGGGCTTCCGTTACGGTCGTTAAAGCGAGCCATTTCCTTTCCGATGCTTTCGTATCTGCCCGACTCCTGCCATATCGACGCAGGCATTACGACGGGGAACTGTACCTCCTGACCGTCGATTGCATCCATCTCCTCACGGATTATCTGCTCAATTTTACGCGTAACTCTCTTCAGCGGCATATAAGAAGAAAAAATACCGTTTGCCACGTATTTCATATAACCGCCTCTCACCATTAAGGCGTGACTGTCAACGATACAGTCCGACGGTTTTTCTCGGAAACGGTCTCCGACAAGCTTATCAAGTTTCATATAAGGATACCTCCATTTTTTATTTGTGAACACAAAAAAGCCCCAAGCCGATAAAATCGGCTCAGGGCGAACTGTCAATAAGTCCGTGGTGCCACCTGAATTCGGATGTGCTCCGCTCTTTTGGCACGGAATGATCCTATGCCGTATCTCTGTAACGGGAGAACCCGATGACGCTTACTGTTATTTCGGCTCACAGCTCAAAGACGGGTTGGGCAACTCTTCAATAGAGGCTCGCACCTGACGCCTCCTCTCTGAAAATCCAAGCTGCTTACTATTTCTTATCGTAGCTTTTTGTGTTCTTTTTTGTAAGTATAGCATACAATCCACAAAAAGTCAATACGCGTCTTATCAAAAAATCGCCTTATAAATCAGCGTTTTTCGGCGTCAGAGTGGCGCTTGGAATATTTTTGGGAACGTAATCACTCCAGGTACAGCCCATTATTTTCACAAGCAGGTCAACCGTT
>JAFYTG010000202.1 GCA_017558945.1 Clostridia bacterium | reverse complement strand
TCGGAGAGTCCTTGGCTGGAGAAAAAGAGAATGTCCGCAGAGATTGTGCGCAGATAGCTCTCGGCAGCGGGGCCTATGAAGATTTGATTTTTTGGAAAATACAAGCCTCCCGTGCAGTAGAGCTGCACGTCGGGAGTGATACAGTCGTGGAAAATGCGGAGATTGTTTGTGATAATCCGAAGATTTTTCTTTCCGTCGAGATGTTTGACGATTCTGCGCACGGTTGAGGAGCCGTCCATGATTATGGAGTCACCGTCCGAGATCAGTGCAGCGGCTCTTTTGGCGAGTGCTTCCTTGACGGCAGAGTGCTCGCCATCTCGCAAGTCGATCGGTACAACAACATTGGGGGCGGATGCAAGCATCACACCGCCCCAGATGCGCTTGACTTGTCCTTGCGCCTCCAGTTCCTCAATGTCGCGGCGCACCGACGCCTCGCTAACAAAAAGACGTGTAGATAGCTCACGAACGGAAAGCGTTTTTTGGACTTCCAACAGCTTTAGAAGCTGCACCTGGCGTTCAAATGGTATCATATGAGATTCTCCTTGAAACAAAATGAAAGAATTTGATTGAATTTGCGCTATTTAGATGGAAATTCATCAAAAACAGCGCAGACTATTGATTATCGACGCAAAATTATCTATAATAATTATACTACTTTTTCAAATTTTTTCAACAGGTTGATGAAAACAAAGGAGAATTTTATGGTGTTGCAATACAAAAACAAAATTGCGATGGAGCATCTTCGCAAAAAAGGATTACATCAATAAGGAGAAATGAAAATGGCAATCGTTACAATCATCGGTGCGGGTATGATGGGCTCTGCGTTGGCTTATCCCGCAAGAGAAAACGGAAACGAGGTGCGCCTGGTCGGCACGCCATTGGATCGCGAGATCATAGATGTATGCCGTGCGACGGGGCGTCATCCGAAGTTTACCAAGGATTTTCCCGCGGGAATCAAATATTATCAAATTGAAGATATGCAGGCGGCGATCGAGGGAGCGGACATGATCATCGGTGGTGTGAGCAGCTTTGGCGTGGATTGGTTCGGCGACGTCGTGCTTCCGGCGATTCCCGAGGAAATCCCCGTGCTCACCGTGACGAAGGGCTTGATGGATACCGATGACGGGCGGCTTTTGACCTATCCTGAGGTGTGGCAGAGAAGACTTGATGCGATGGGGAAGAAGCTTTCTTTGAACGCGATCGGCGGTCCATGCACAAGCTACGAGTTGGTCGCGCACGACCAGACCGAAGTGGTGTTCTGTGGGAAAGACATGGAGATTCTGCGCAAGCTGAAGCTGATCATGGCAACCGATTATTATCACATTGGCCTGTCCCGTGATGTGGTCGGCATCGAGAGTGCTGTCGCATTGAAGAACGGATATGCACTCGGAATCGCGTTGACTATCGGCTTGAACCAAAAGGCATTCGGTATCGACAGCGAGCTTCATTTTAACTCGCAGGCGGCGGTTTTCGGGCAGGCAGTAAAGGAGATGTACAAGCTGCTTGATTATCAAGGCGCGGCAACGCTTGAAAATATGTCCGTGGGATATGGCGATCTGTACGTTACGGTATACGGTGGCAGAACGCGACTTGTTGGCATTTTGCTTGGCAGAGGCTTAAATATTGATGAGGCTAAGGCAGAGCTCAACGGTGTGACGCTGGAGTCTTTGGTTGTTGCAGAGCGTGTGGCACGGGCGATCAAGGCGGCGGCACGGAGAAGCCTACTTGACCTTGATAATTTCCCACTGTTGATGCACATAAACGAGCTTTTGACCGAGAATGCTGAGGTCAATATTCCGTGGGAGAAGTTTACGTTTGAAGTATAAAAGTGTATTTGTGAGAGAAGAAACAGATTAAATTCGAGTTGTCATTTTGACCTATAACCACAAAAAATACACACTCGAAAGAGTGTGTATTTTTTTATCCAAGCCACAGGCTTGGCATATCATCACCGCGCGAAGTGCGGTGTATATCACCAACAACGGCAGAGCCGTTGTTGTATCTCATCACGCGTCAGCGTGTATTTTCCTGTGGCTTGATGATATACAACACTTCGTGTTGATTCCATACCGCAGACAAGCTGCGGATTTCATACACAGCTTCGCCGTGATTTTACGAGTTGCATTTTTGTTTGCCTCTGATGGACTTGAACCCACGACATTTTATAATGAAATCAACCGAGCCTACGTTTTATTGTTTTTTGATTTTTCTGTAAAGAAGCGGTGAAATGCCAATTTTTTGTTTGAAGACATTGGAAAAATAATTGGAATCGTTGAATCCAACGGAATAAGAAATTTGTGTTACGTTTAAATTGGAATACTCCAATAATTGTTTGGCATAATTTAAGCGAATATCGGTTAAATATTCACGAAAGCTTTTACTCGTATAGCTTTTGAAGCTATGACTGAAATAGGATTTGCTGCACGAAAATTTTTTGCATATCAGATCCGTTGTGAGATCTATAGAATAATGTCGTTGAATATAGTGACATATTGCCTCATTTAAGGAAGCGGCTTGAGGGTCTTTTATTTCCTTCAGATAAGCAAGCTCAAGCATTTTGCAAAGTGGAAGAATAAGCGTGTCTATTCTTTTTTTGTCCGGCATATTTGCTTTGAGCTTATTATATTCTCCGGAAACAGAATCCAAATTGCAATCGAACTGTTCGGAAATGAACGAAATATATTGATCTTTGTTATCACAAGCGTAACCGCTTACTGAAATAAAGCCGATTATGCTTTCTTTGTTGTGCAACGGATAAATATATTCTTTGACTCCTGCATAACAAATGTCGCAAAAGCTTTCGTGTGTTTGGCAGCATTGATTGAAAACTTTCTTTTGTTGCGAGACACATTCCTTGTGACCGTTTGGTAACGATTTTATGTAGGAGCAATAGGAATTATCATGAATATTAAAGTTCATCAGTGTGCTGCCTGTAATCAGTGTTTCGTCCTGAAAAGGGTGCAATGATACAGAAAGTCCGCAATCTTTAATAAGATATAAAATATAATTTTGAATAATTTTTATTTCCATAAATCCTCTAATTGCTTGTTTTTATATAAAATGAGCCGATTTATATAGTTATTCTCTTTGTTTTTGTGCTATTATTATATCATAAAGGATAGAAAATAGCAATAGGAGAGAGTAGGTATATGAGGAATATAAATTATCAAACTGATTTGTGTGTTGTTGGTGGCGGACTGGCGGGACTTTGCTGCGCGATTGCGGCTGCACGACACGGTATCAAGGTGATTTTAGTGCAGGATCGTCCTGTTCTTGGCGGAAACGCATCAAGCGAGATCAGAATGTGGATCGGCGGTGCGCACGGCAAGGACAATCGTGAGGGAGGGATTATTGAGGAAATTTTTCTTGAAAATTTTTATCAAAATCCGTCATTGAAATATCCGATTTGGGATAGTGTGCTGTATGAAAAGGCTAAAGCTGAAGATAATCTCACGCTACTATTGAATACGAGTTGTCTTGATGCTACGATGGACGGAAATCGGATTGTCAGCATCAAGGCTTGGCAGTCAAACTCCGAGACCTTTCATATAATTTCTGCCTCGTATTTTGCGGATTGCTCGGGAGATTCGATTTTAGCGCCCTTGAGCGGTGCAAGCTATATGTACGGCAGAGAAGCGAAATCCGATTTTGGCGAAACGATCCCACCGGATGTAGCTGATAAAAAGACTATGGGTATGAGTTGTCTGTTCCAAATTCGTGAAACCGATCACAAGGTGGATTTTATTCCACCCTCGTGGGCATATCGATATGAATCGGACGCGGAGCTACCCTATAAAGACCACGATAAAAATAACAACTTTTGGTGGATCGAGCTTGGCGGAGAATGGGATTGCATCCATGATACCGACAGATGCCGTGATGAATTGCTTAAAATATGCTATGGCGTATGGGATCACATGAAAAATCACGGGGATCATGGTGTAGATAATTGGGAGCTCGAGTGGATAGGCTTTCTACCCGGAAAACGTGAAAGTCGCCGATATATCGGAAAGTATATTGTCACGCAAAACGATGTTGAGGCCGAGGGAAGATTTGACGATATCGTAGCATATGCGGGCTGGTCTATGGATGATCATTTTCCGGAGGGATTCTATTACACAAAGGGGCATCCGACGATCTATCATCCCGCTCCTCAGCCATGGGGACTTCCGCTTAGATGCATGATATCGGAGAACATTGAAAATCTTGTTTTTGCGGGAAGAAACATCAGTGTTACTCACGCTGCGCTTTCTTCGTCTCGTGTGATGGCGACCTGTGCAATTCTTGGTCAGGCACTTGGTACCGCGGTAGCTCAAGCGATCAAAAGCAACTGTACAATTGAAAACGTGGATATCGGCGTGCTTCAACAAACTCTCATGGATGATGATTGTTATATCCCTTGGCACGAGAGAAAAGTACCGATGACGACACGGCAGGCAAAATGTAACGCTGAAGTAATTAGAAACGGTAAGGATCGCGGTGAAGAAAATCTTTGGACAGGAAAAACAGGAGATTTTATTGAATATGACCTTGATAAAGACAGCGATATTTCCGAAATACGCCTTGTTTTCGACAACGATATGAATCGGAAATATCACAATATGCCCTGCAATTATCCGCTGGTTCAGACGAAATTCAAGCTTCCCGAGACACTGATTAAGGAATACAGAATTGAAGGGGAAAATGCTGACGGCGAGCGCTTTGTGATTTCTGTTTCCGACAACCACCAACGTTTTGTGCGGCATGAAGTTATGTGGAAGGTCAAAAAAGTTCGCTTTGTTCCGATTTCGACACACGGGTGTGAGGATTTCCGCCTGTTCGATTTTGAAATAAAATGAATTTATGAGTTGCATTTTTGTACTATGCCCCCAAACAGAGAAACCACCCAATAGGGTGGTTTTTTTGTTTGCCTATTTCCTTGACTTTCTTTTGTCTTTGTTGTATAATTTTTATTAACAAAAATGCAAGGGGTGTAAAGATGTCGGAAACAGTAAGACTTATGACACATAACGTTTGGAATAGAGATAATAACTCGATAGAGTGGGAAGAAAAAGGAGCGAATTGCTCCGCTGAGGTGCGAGTGGAGGGCTTGCTTCGAGTGTACCGCGAAACCCTTCCCGACGTCATTGGCGGGCAGGAGGTATCGGTTTTGATGGCTGACCTTTTGAAAGAGGGATTTCAAAAGGAGCAGGTAAAATACACGCTGATTTGGGGACGGTATACTCCTATAATGTTTCGCGCGGATAAGCTTGAATTGATTGATGCTGAATTCGGTACGTATTCGGAGAGCATTCAGGGCTTTGAGGGGTCTTTTAATGACGCAAAATCAAAATCATGGAACCTTGGTGTTTTCAGAGTGAAGTCAAGCGGGAAGGTGTTTATTTTTGCAACGACGCATCTTTGGTGGAAGACGTCTCCTGCGGAAAATGACGTGCCCTCATATAATTATCAGAGGGGCTCTGACGAGGCAAGGGAGCAGCAGATAGCCTCGCTCATTGAAAAAATTGAGGAGTATCACGAAAAATACGGATGTCCTGCTATTCTTGTTGGGGATATGAATTGCACCTACGACTCGAAGGCTATGCAATTTGTCAGAAGCTGCGCTTTTCGACATGCGCACGATATTGCAACGGAATACGCCGAGGAGGCTGTTGGATATCATTACTGCTTTCCCGATGGATATAAGACACAGTATGATGACAGCCCCTTTGAAACTGCCATTGATCATATTTACGTAAAAGGAGAAATTGAGGGCAGCGTTAAGTGCTTCAATCGGTATTCACCCGATTATTATTATCCTATTTCGGATCATTCTCCTGCATATATTGATATTGAAATTTAATTTACGGAAGGGCGATTGATATGGTATTGAACGAAGGAAACAATAAAGCATTTCAAGAAAAGTGGTGCGGAAGGAAAAAGGCTGTTACCTTCAGCTTTGACGATGGTGTTACACAGGATATTCGCTTGATTGAAATTTTGAACCGCTACGGCTTGAAGGGAACGTTTAATATAAATTCCGAATTGCTGGGTAAGCAGGGACAGCTTATCCGAAACGGAAAAGAAGTGCGCCATGATAAGATATCGCCTTGTGATTTGCGCAGTATTTACGAAGGGCACGAGGTTGCCGTACATACGCTCACACATCCCAATCTTACCACGTTGAACGAGGAAGAAATAGTCCGTCAGGTTGAAGAAGACCGAAAACAGCTTTCCCGACTCTGCGGTTACGAGGTGGTTGGTATGGCTTACCCTTGCGGCGGTGTGAACAATGACGAGAGAGTGGCAGATATTATTCAAAAGAATACGGGAGTAAAATATGCCAGAACCATTACGTCGACATATAGCTTTGATGAGCAGGAGAAGCTTTTGCGCTTTAACCCTACCGTGTACTATGTTGAAGAAAAATTAGAAGCAATTATTGAGGCTTTTTTGGCTTTGGAATCCGAAGAACCCCAGCTTTTATACATATGGGGACACTCCTATGAAATGGATGCGGAATATATTACGTGGGAAAAATTTGAATCGTTGTGCGCAAGGCTTGCGAACAGAAGCGAAATTTTTTACGGAACGAATCGAGAGGTTTTTGGCATTTGATAAAAAATTAATCAAGGCTTGATTCTGTTTGAGTCAACCGATGCTCCGTTTTTCGCTAACGCAGGCTTTCCTGCGACATATAAGGATTATCCGAATCAAAGAGAAATTGAAGCAGAGAAAAAATGTACAGAGAATTTTACGAGGACTGTATGGATAATATTATTAAAAGAATACCCGCAAGGGATAAGGTGCGGGCGTGTCCCGAGCTTTATTTTGACGGAACGGGAACGGTTGGCGTTACAAACGGCGTGTGTTACGTGCTTGATTATTTTTCTGACCGTATTGAAAAGCTCGGAATCACCTGCATACGCGTTTTACTTGGCGAGTCGGGTAAGGTAATAATAGAATGTGACAAGGAGATATTCGACCTCAAGTGCGAGAAGTGGAGCGAGCCGTTTTGCAACGTAGCTCTATTATCGGCATATCCCAACCCCGACGACGATGTGAACGTAAACAATATCGCCTATACACAGCTTTGCTCCAAGCGTATGACGGTGCGTGTGAATGGCAACGAGGGATATACCAATTTGTTTTTTGAAAACGGCGAGTGTGTTGATGAGCCGACGCTTTTTGTTCACAAGGACCATGAAAGTCAAGGCACCGCTTGGACTATGCTTGAGTTCGTATACGACGAGAGGCTGTTTGGAGAGATAATACCTCATTCGGATGCCGTCCGCGAGCATATAGTCAAAACAGCGGAAAAGCACCGTGAGTGCGTGTTTATTTTTAATGACCACGCAAAGCACGACGATTCATATATTGAAAGCTTTAATACATAAAGGAAAATGACCGAGGCTGATGCCTCGGTCATTTTCTTCAGAGAAATAGGAGGGGTGGAAGGCTTTCGCTAAGGAGTTAGGAAAGCTTTCCGGTTTTGATTATATGCTCAGGGTTATAGAAGGTAACGCTGCCCTCGGACATCTTGGTGCTGCTACCCGAATAGGTAGTGTAGCCCAAGGGGTCGGTACCGCCACCCGTGAACACTGCGAAGTGAAGATGAGGGCCTGTGGAGTTACCGCTATTACCCATCTCACCTATCTGCGCGCCCTTTGAAACACGCTCGTTCACTGCGGGACAGCCCTTGAAGCTTGCAAGGTGTGAGTAAAGGGTCTTGACGGTCTTGCCGTCGACTGTATGAGAAATGATAACGTGGTTACCGTTACCCGAGGTATAGCCACGGTAGATGACCGTACCGTCAGCGGCGGCACGTACGACGATATCGTCGGAAACCATATCAATACCGCAGTGCCAGGGGCGTTTGCCGATATCGTTGCGGGTCTTACTGTATCGGTTGAAGGTCTGTGTTACGGTGTAGGCGTTCATAGGCCATTGCCAGCCCGTGCCTTCGGAGGTATTGGTAGTGACGATAGAGATTGCAAATCTCTCCCAGGTCGAAGGGTTGGAGGCGTAAGCCTGAACGGGAGCGTTAGCGGTGTCAACTCTCACGCAGAGATACTTGCCGTTTACCTGAGCCTTGATATAGTAATCAGAGCCCTTCTGGTATATACGGAAGCATTCCCAGGACTGAAGTCTGGAGGCGGTAGCCTTGACGGGAGTGTTGGTGGTGTTGTTAAGAGCGGAAAGGTACTTGCCGTTGTAAGCCTTGAAGCCTACCCATCCGTCAGAGGTGATGCTCGTAACGGTGAAGGTCTCCCAGGTTGATGCCGAGGTTCTGTTACAGTAGGTGGGAGTGCTTGAGAAGTTACCGTCGGCAGCCATAAAGCTGCCGTTCTCAACAGACTTGAGGGTAACCGTCTTGCCTGCAAAGCTACGGGTCACGTCGGTAAGTGCGGTGGCGGTAGGAAGCTTGGTGATGGCGTTACGGCCCTCGCGCAAGCCATACTCGCGGTAGTGCTTGAGATAGAGAAGATTATCCGAGCCAAAGGCACGGCGTAAGTCCTCGTAGTTGGACTTGTAGACGCTGACCGAGAAGTAGGAGCTTCCCTGACGTCCCTCTCGGATACCGTTGCTTACAAAGTGATTGTAGGCGGCAGTGTAGTTGCTGCCGAAGGCTGCCTTGAGGTCAGGGTACAGATTTACGTACACCTTGGGGTCAAAGAGCCTTGAAGGAGCACGTCCTTCGCGCTTACCGTAGTTGTTGTAGTGATTCCTCAGTGCCGAGGGGTTTTTGCCGAAGGCACGGGCAACGTCGGGGTTAGCGGCGTAGTAGTACTCCCAGTCAAAGAGAACGTCGTGTGTATTAACGCTTGCGGCGGAAACCGAAACGCTTGCGATAACGATAACGGAAAGTGCGGTTGCGAGGGTGAGGATAAGTGCGAGTAGTCTTTTACAGTTCATGTAAAATCTCCTTTGTGTATAGGGTTTATAACGTAATATTATTTTGCCTCGGTCATATGACCTCGGCGGTCAGGTTAACTTTTCATCATACTCTCCTTGTTGTGATGGTGTCCTTCGTGAGTGGTATAATACTATCACACCTCAAGGGCTTTTTCAATCAGCCGTTCACGACTTTCGGGGGTCAAAAGTCAGCGTCTTCCGACTTTTTCAAAACGGCTGTTAGCGGTGTGGAAAGTATATAATAAGGAAGAAATCCAAGGGGTCGGAAAATGCTGACGATTTATCCCTGATCGTCGGAGCTTCCGTATTTACATTTCAATCAGATTCGTGTACAATCGACTTGATATTGCAAAAAGATTACTGTTATGCTATAATAATTCCGTGAACGAAACTTTAGTAAGGAGATTGACTATGAGTGAAAACATTTACAAGGAGGCAAGACTCAGAGCCGCAGAGGAAAACGAGGAGCTGAAAACTCTCGAAAGTGCTCACGAGGTGTTGCTTATCACGAAGGAAAAGCTCGGACAGATAGAGCAGACCGACCCTAAAAAGAAAATGGCATCTCCCAATCCCGACGACGTTGCATCAATGGCAAGGGTTTACAACGCTCCTGAGCTTTGCTACTATTACTGCTCCTCCGAATGCCCGATAGGTGCAATGAAAAGGGGCGAAGGAGAGGTAGTACTGAGCGACAACCTTGCCGAGATATCCACAAGCCTTATGTCCGCTCTCCATTTTCTCGACCGTGCAAACGACGAGATACACAGAATACTTGCCGACAGCACCGTATCCGATGATGAGAGGACAAAATTCTGCGAAATAATGAAGACGCTGAGCGATATATCAAGTGGTGTACAGTCTCTTGAGATATGGGCAAAACGTCACGGTATTATGTAAAATAGGAGGAAATCTATGAATTGTATTGTAACCCTATTGATTCTTTCACTTGTATTCATAGCATCTCCGCTTGTTTATTACGTTGGTAAATTTCTGAAGAATTATTTCTTTACACCCGACGTTAACAGCAAGTCGGGAGTGAGTAAAATGCTACCCATTTCTCTTTCGCTTATTTGCTCGATATGGTGCCTCAGATACGCCGTAGGATATTACGATATAATCACGGCGACCGAGGGCACTTATACGCTCAATCGCTTTGAAGAGATATTCAACAGCATTGCCCACGCGCTTCAGACCTTCAGTATGGACGAGGACTATACCGGTTACATACTCAGCGGTAAGGCTATGCTCAGAGACCTTTTCGGTGTCGATACAAAGTGGCAGACGGTGTACGGCGTATATGCGTCACTTCTGAATTTTTTTGCTCCGATAGTTGGTGGTGCTATCATTTTTGAAATACTTGCAAGCATTTTTCCCAAGCTCAAGCTTCGCTCATCATACGTTGCCTACTGGAAGGAAAAGTATTTCTTCAGCGAGCTGAACGATGAGTCTCTTGCTCTTGCAAAAAGCATAAGCTTGGCAAAATATCCCATCTTCAGAAAGCCCGTAATAATTTTCACCGACACCTATACCGACGACGAAAACGAAAAGTCCTCCGAGCTTTTGCTTGAAGCGAAAAAGCTTGGTGCGATTTGTATTCCCGACGATCTTGCTAACATCGTTAAGAACAAGAGAGGCGAGAGGAGATTTTTCCTTATCGACCGTGAGGAGATAGGCAATCTTCAGCTTCTTGCAAAGCTTTCGGATAAGCAGAATTGCAGATACCTCAAGGGCTCCGAGGTGTATATGTTCACCGACAGTGACGCATATCATCAGGTGGAGAAGCAGTTCTTTGACAAGCTCAAAAACGTACACGGTTTTTCCGAGGATGAGCTTCCGATATTTATTCCCGTCAATAGCTACAAGAACCTTATAACCAACCTTTTGTCCGACCTTCCTCTCTACGAGCCTATCGTAAAAAAGGAAAGGTCAAAGGAAAATCCCGCAGACCTTACGGTAACCATTCTCGGTACGGGAAGCATCGGTCGTGAAATGTTTCTGTCGGCGTATTGGTACGGACAGATGCTTGACACAAGGCTTCATATCAACGTGGTATCTCAGGAGAGCGAGAAGGTGTTCCGAAGCAGAATCGACTACGCTAATCCCGAAATTCTCCGTACGGCAGATAAGGACGATGAAATACTTAAGGTGAATTCCCGCGGTGATATGGCAGACCCGTATTGCACCGTCAGGTATTATCAGTGCGACGTAAAATCCTCCGACTTTATAAGCCTCATCAAAAATGCAGACGGAACCCTTGCGGATTCGGATTACTTTTTGGTGGCGCTCGGCTCGGACGAGGACAATATCGCAGTTGCCGATACCGTGAGACGTTACGTCGGAGAGCGTAATATATCCACTCATAACGCCAAGCGTACTGTGGTTGCCTACGTCGTATACGATTCCGAGCTTGCAAGGACTCTTAACGGTACGAAGCGTTATTCCTTCGTGTCCGAGGCTTGTGACGTTTACACCTGCGCGATAGGTAGTCTTGACGAGGTGTACAGCATCAACAACGTATTTATGCAGGCGTCCGTATCCCTTTCGCAAAAGGCGGAGGAGTTCTATCAATCCATACAGAACAAGGAGAAGCGTGCAAGCTGGCATAAGGGCAGAAGCCGTGACGACTATAAGTACTGGGCAAACCTTGCAAGAGGCAAGCATCTTAAGTACAAAATCTTCTCACTCGGTGTGTATACCGATTCGATATTTGAGCTTGACGGTGACGAGTACCGCCGTTCAAGAGATGAAGCCTTTGAGAAATACAAGAATATTGTTCTCGGCAATTGCGAATTTCCCGATGAGAAGGCAGTTAAAGCTCATATAACGCTTTTGCACAGAATGGCGTGGCTTGAGCATCGCCGTTGGAACGCCTTTACCCGTGTTTACGGCTTCCGTCATTCCTCTGATTACGATACCTACGCAAAGCAGAGCGGCTCGTATAAGCAGATGGATATAAAGCTCCATCCCTGCCTTGTCGAGTGTGACCAGCTTGGTATCCGAGGAGCTATTGACGAGCATTGTGCAATTGACGAGGAAACGCTCTTTAAGGCAGATGAATCCGAGCTCGACCTTCTTGACGAGCTTTCCTACGACCTCAAAAAGAGGGGACTTAACGGCTACGACTTCAAGCTTTACGACTATCCCAACGGAGACTGTTGACAAATTCGTTATAAAGTAGTAATATATAAACAACAACAGAAAGAGGTAAGACTATGAAAAAGCTTATATCGTTGATTCTTTTAATCGTTATAGTTGCGGCTGCGGTTTATTTTATCCCCAAGCTCGTTCACACCTGTGATTCCTGCGATGAATTTTTCGTAGGCGCGGGCTATGAGCCTAACATCATCAGCGACATATTCTCGAAGGAGGATAAGATTATCTGCCGTGAATGTGCGGAAAAGCAGCACGCTGTTTCCATCGCGCTCGGCAAGGACGTCGAGGATTTCAAGGTTGAGATTTTCGAGACCGACGAAAAGTAAAGACTGTAATAATGTGGTTGCTTCGGCAATCACATTATTTTTGTTGACGGGAGAATAAATAATTGGTATAATCAAAGCATAGTATAAATAAAAGGAATTTTAAAATGGATAATTATTTGAAATGGTCGTGGATACTGACGGAGGCTTCATGGATAATACTTCTGCTATTATCGGTTACGCTTCTCGTTTACCGTTATTTTTATATCAGACGAGAGGGAAAAAAGCCGAAGAACACACTGCTCATAATGCTTCCCGTGTTCTTTCTGTCCGTATGGACGCTCAGATACGCCGTAGGACTGTATAATATTTATATCAAAGACAACGAGCTCAATGCCTCGGAGGAAATAGCAAACAGCTTTCTTCACGCGCTTCAAACCTTCAGCATGGACGAGGAATATACCGAATACACCGGTGACGGAAACGATATGATAGCCGCGCTTAAAGCAAGCGGCGGGCTTTTGCTTTACCGTTTATCCGGGAGAGAGCTCGGTATAGTGGTGTATAAGGCTTATTCAATGCTGTTGAACGTTGTTTCACCGCTTTGGGGAGGTGCCGTAATACTCAGTGCACTCAAGGAGATATTCCCGAATATAAGGCTGTTTTTTGCCCGCTTCAATTTCATAAGGAAAAAGCACATTTTCAGTCAGCTCAACGAGCCCTCTCTTGAAATTGCCAAGAGCATTCTCAAATCATCCGAGCACAAGCGCGCCTTCTTTAAGCCGTATATTATTTTTGCGGACGTTTATCACGGAGATGCGGGTGACGGAAGGTCAGAGATCATCACCAAGGCGAGAGACGTGGACGCGATATGCGTCAAAAACGACATAAAGTATCTCAACGCAGGCTGGGGCAGGAAGGAATACTGGCTGGTAGTGGAGAACGATGCCGACAATATAACGATGCTTTCAAAGCTTTGCGATCATTGCGAAAGACTTAAAAATTCAATCGTAAGGGTATTTTATCACAGTGATTCCTACGCCTTGACCGAGTATAAGATACGCGAGCAGATACAGAGTCATTTTAAAGATAAGAGTGTGAAAGTCAAGTCTGCCGAAAACGATGTCTGTGAATGTGGCAAGGGTAAAGGCGACGAGATTATTCCCGATATGCCCATAATACACAGAACGAGAATTTACGGCAATATGATTCAGGATATTCTGAATGAAGGAGCGCCCTTGTACGAGCCTCTGCTTGAAAGGGATGACCGTGATTCGCTGGACGTGGCTATAATCGGAAACGGCTACATAGGCACCGAAATGCTTATGTCAACCTACTGGTGCGGTCAGCTTGGTGATACGAGGCTTTCGGTAAATCTTGTGTCGACCGACAGCGTTGAGGAGGCTATATCCAAAATCAACCGAGTCAATACCGATATTTTGCTCAGCGCACAAAAGGATTCCGAGCTTCTGAGGATATATTCGCGCGGCTCGAGGTCTGAGGATGTCCTTGCCCTGCCGTATTTCACCTTCAGGTACGCAAGCGCGGATGCCGGCAGTGACAATATTGTGTCTCTCGAATGTGAAAATATTTTTGACGAGGGCGACAAAATGAATCTGCTTGACGCGGATTATTACTTCGTTGCAACCGGCACCGATGCCTCGAATATAGGAATTGCCGAGTCGATAACCAAGGAGATTGCGAAAAGGCAAAAAATGACGGGGAAATGCAAGCGCGTTACCGTTGCTTACGTTGTATATAATTCTCATCTTTGTAAAATACTTAACAACAGCCCGTTCAGAATAAGCGAGAATGTCAGATCCGTTGCAGTTGGAAATATCAAGACGGTTTATAATTACGATGCCATAAGAAAGCACGAAAACAGACTTGCGTCGGCAATTCTCGGCGAAAAACTCGGTGAATCGAACTTTGATAAGGTTAACAAGGCAAAGCTTCGGATGCTCAAAAAAGCAAACGCCAAGATAATGACCGAGGTATATAACGCCGAGTCCGACAAGGCGGCGAGGATTCATTACGTCTACAAGGTTTTTGCCGCCTATTGCTATAAGCGCAAGCACGAGGAGGGCTTTGAGGACTCCTGGGATGAATGGAGCAGGAAATGTCAGCACTATATCTTCGAGAGGGACGACGGCAGTGAGCTTCTTCAGGAGCTTGCGTGGATAGAGCACCGACGCTGGAACGCGTATCTCAGGTCGAGAGGCTTTAAGCATAATTCCGCCAAGGACATCAACGTGCTTCTGCTTCACAATTGCCTCGTTGAATGTAAGAGGCAGAATACGAATCCCGATGAAAAGGACCTGCTTGACGAGGCGGGAGACTATAAGAAATACGACAAGGACTGCATTTGTCGGGAAAAGCCGTCCGATGCAAGCTGAAAGGAGCTTTTATGTATACACCTGAACCGATTGATACAAGTAAGATTACTCTTCACGGGGAGCTTTTGGAGCTTACCGAGAAAATTGCCGAGAACGTTCACGAGAACTGGGCGAAGGGCAGACTTGAAGAGGGCTGGAGCTACGGTGAAAAGAGAGACGATGTTCAAAAGAAAACTCCTTGTCTTGTGCCTTACGCCGAGCTTTCGGAGAATGAGAAGGAGTACGACCGCCGTACAGCGCTTGAAACCCTTAAGCTTATCGTCGCACTCGGTTATAAGATAAGCAAGGAATAATTCTCATAAATCAAGGATAAGCTTTTTATCCTTGATTTTTTATTTATCGGTTGACTTTTGCGATTGTATGGGGTAAAATTAAGACACTTTATGAAAAGAGGTTTTTGATATGGAAAAGCTACGCTTGGGCGTTGTAGGTCTCGGAGGAAGAGGCTTCAGCCTTACTAAATTGTTTTTCGGTATGGATATGGTAGACGTCGTTGCCGTCTGCGACTTGTATGAGGACAGAGTTAAGAGAGTGCAGGATGAGGCAAAGGAAAGAGGAATCTCCGAGCCCTTCGGTACGCTTGATTATAAGGAAATAATCACCCGTGACAAGATAGATTGCGTCGTAATTTCTACCTCCTGGAGAACGAGAATAGATATAATTATTTACGCTCTTGAGCAGGGCGTTGCTGTTGGAAGTGAGGTAGGCGGTGCAAACTGTATCGAGGATTGCTTCCGACTTGTAAATGCTTGGGAGAGAACGAAAACTCCATATATGTTCTGTGAAAACTGTAACTACGGCGAGCGTGAGCTTACCGTACTCAATATGGTAAAGAAGGGCCTCTTCGGTGGTATAGTTCATTGCGAGGGCGGTTACTGTCACGACCTTCGTGACGAGGTTGCAAAGGGACGTGAAAACCGTCATTACAGACTCGACGAGTATCTTAACTACAACCGTGAGAACTATCCCTCTCACGAGCTTGGACCCATTATGAGAGTGCTCGACATCAACAACTCCAACCGACTCGTATCCCTTGCCTCCTTTGCTTCGAAGGCGGTTGGTATCAACGAGTGGGCAAAGACCAACAAGCCCGAAATGGCGGATACACGCTTTGCGCAGGGTGACGTTGTTACCACCGTTATCAAGTGTGCAAACGGTGAGACGATCGTGCTCTCTCTCGATACCACTCTTCCCAGACCATACAGCCGCCGCTTTACTGTAAGGGGCACTAAGGGTATGAGCATGGAGGACGGCGGAATGATATTCTTCGACGGCGAGGGACATTACGTGACCGACGAGCTTAAGCATAATGAGAAGAAGTATTTTGAGCAGTATGCCGATCCGCTTTGGGCAAATCTTACCGAGGAGGATCGTGCTGCAGGTCACGGAGGAATGGACTTCCTTTGCTACCGTGATTTCTTCAACCACGTTATCTCGGGTGAGCCTATGCCTATCGACGTTTACGACGGCGCTACCATTATGGCAATATCTCCCTTATCCGAGATGTCCATAAAGCTTGGCGGAATGCCCGTGGCAATTCCCGACTTCAAGGGCAAGAAATAAATACGAAATCAGCGGAGAGAGTAATC
The DNA here is from genome assembly GCA_017558945.1 of Clostridia bacterium. Taxonomy (GTDB): domain Bacteria; phylum Bacillota; class Clostridia; order Oscillospirales; family SIG627; genus RGIG6353. Next base: position 7,739 of record JAFYTG010000202.1, on the reverse strand, counting down.
TTTCCGCTGATTTTGTTGACTTTTGCCGTGTTTTAGAGTATTATAATTATATAAGCAAAATTAAGGAGGCTTAAAATGACCTACATTGAATTTTACGATAGCGAGGCTGTCGTTAATATATGCTCGTCTCTTGCAACGGCTCCCGACAGAGTTATAATACTCTGCGGTGATAAAAAGCCCGTGCTTCGACGCATTCCTCACTATAAGAGAGTGCTTGCAGACAGAGGACACGACGTGGAATTTTTGTGCGAGAGCGTTAATAAAAATTCTCTTCAGAGTATTGTTGAAAAGCTTTCGTCCTTGGTTAATACCTATGACGATATTCACGTTGACCTCACGGGCGGCGAGGACCTTTTGCTCGTTGCTATCGGCATTGTCAGCGAGCGTTTTCCCGATAAAAAGATACAGCTACACCGCTTTAACGTAATCAATAATTCCTTTTACGATTGCGACGGTAACGGTGAGGTTGCCATCAAGGAGGCTCCGAGACTTACGGTTGAGGAGAATATCCGTATTCACGGCGGTGACGTCGTATTCTGCGACGTAAGAAGCGGTACAACTCCGCGTTGGGATATGAACGGGGATTTTCTGCGTGATATTGACAGCATGTGGGAGCTTTGCCGCAGAAATCCGAGAGAGTGGAATACTCAGCTCGGAGTGTTTGCGTTTGCCGAGCTTTTGCAGACCGAGGAGAATGACAGCCTTACGACCATTGTGCGCATAGATAAGCTTATTGAAAAGCTTTCGGTCTTCAAGGCGAAATACGTTTACTTAAAGAGGCTTATAGGTGACCTTGAGAGTGCGGGACTTCTTACCTGCGTGAATGACGGCGAGACTATCACTCTAACTTATAAAAATCACCAGATTAAGAGCTGTCTTACAAAGGCGGGAAGTGTTCTCGAGCTTAAAATATACTCGATTATGAGAGCTCTTGAGGAAAAGGGAGAGCCTATGTACGCCGTGCTTAACGGGGTTTTCGTTGATTGGGACGGAGAGGATGACGAAAACCGCGGTGAGACCGAAAATGAGATAGACGTCCTTGCAGTAAAGGGACTTGTGCCTGTCTTTATCTCCTGCAAAAACGGAAAGGTGGATGCCGAAGAGCTTTATAAGCTCAAGTCGGTTGCCGACCGCTTCGGTGGAGCCTACGCGCGCCGTATACTCTTTACGAGCACTCTTGACAGAGAGTCGGACTTTGCCATAAGCTTCCGTAGCCGAGCAAGGTCAATGGGCATTGAGATAATAGATAACGTTACCGATATGTCGGATAAGGATATTGCCGATAAGCTTCGTAATGCTTGGCGTAAATAAGGAGGCAGTATGACACTTAATGAGATTTTACTTGTCTGCGCCGCGCTTCTTCCTGCGCTCATTCTCTGTGCTTACGTTTACAAAAAGGATAAAGCCGAAAAGGAGCCCTTTGGACTCCTTGCGCTTCTGCTTGTCGGAGGTGTTATTATATGCTTTCCTGCGGCAGAGCTTGAGGTGAGGCTTCTTGACTTCGTCGAGCGCTTCTTTATCGGCTTTGCTCAGGACGACGGCACGGGAGTGTTCGTGCTTGGAGATATTGGCTATAAGCTTTATATTGCCGCTCGGAATTTTGTCGGCATCGCTCTCGTTGAGGAGGGCTTGAAGCTTGCCGTACTCCTTCTCATAACCCGCAAAAGCCCTCACTTCAACAGTCTTTTCGACGGAATTATATACGCCGTTTTCGTATCTCTCGGCTTTGCGGCGTTCGAGAACGTTCTTTACGTGCTTGAAAACGGTTGGCTCAACGCAATTATGAGAGGTATTCTGTCTGTTCCCGGTCACGCCTTCTTCGGCGTTATTATGGGCTATTATTATAGCTGGTGGCACATTTATAAAAAGGCAGACGAAAACGAGAATGCCTTCAAGAAGATGAATATCATCTTTGACGGCGACAGAATAAAATACAAGAGATTTCTCTGTCTTTCGCTTTTCATTCCCGTGCTGATTCACGGCTATTACGATTATTGCTGTAGCATCGGAACGCTGTCGGGCACACTCGGACTTTACGCTCTCGTTTTGGCGCTTTATTTCTATTGCTTTGCAAAAATTCGTAAGATGTCAAGCCTTGATACGTCAAGCGTCAGAGTATCCGCGAGAGTGCTTCTTCTCACTCATCCGACACTCGTCACGGTGCTTGAGGAAAGGGGAATACAGACCTCCGAGCTTACCGACGAGGGTGCACTCAATGAGATTATAAGGAGCTTTGAGGACTGATGTTATTATACATAGTAAGACACGGAGACCCCGATTACGCAAACGATTGCCTTACCGAGCGCGGACACGTTCAGGCTGAGGCGGTTGCCAAGAGAATCAGGGACTCTAAAATTGACAGAATATTTTCCTCACCGATGGGTAGGGCAAGACAGACCGCTGAGCCCTCCTGCAGACTTTTGGGGCTTGAAATGAATATCGAGGAATGGGCTCACGAAATTGTTCCCGACCAGCTTCGCACCCCCTTTCCCGACGGAGTGCGAAAGTCTATCACCAACGTGCAGAATACCTACTATCGCGAAAACGGTTTTATCGACCTTGATTATGACCACGCCTTTGAGTGTCAGGGCATCAACGAGTCGGGTATGAAGGAGGCAACGGCGTTCATCGAGGAAAACGGTCGTGAGTTTCTCGAGAGACTCGGCTACCGTGAGGAGAACGGCATTTACAGAATACTTTATCCCAACGAGGAAAAGGTTGCGCTCTTTTGCCACGCCGCAATGGCGCGTGCCTGGATGTCAACCCTTTTCAGAATACCTCTTCATATGATGTGGGCAAGCTTTGCCTATACTCACACGGGCGTTACCATAATTGAGTTCAGAAATAACGAAAACGGAGTTACCGCACCGCAGTGTCTCTGCTACTCCGACGTGTCCCACTTATACAAGGAGGGACTCGACCTTCTTCATAACAATAGGGTTGAAATGTGATGCGTGAAAAAATATTTTATTTTCTTACTCTCGTGCCGAAGGGTAAGCCGAAGAGAATCGAACCCTTGACGGTTTCAGAGGAAATTTTCGTCCCTGACTTCGTTACATTCCCTTGTAATACGCCAAGTATGACTGCGGGAAATGTTCCTTGCCAGGAACAAAAATTTCCATCTGAAACTTCTCTCGAACCGAGGAAAGATGATTTTTGAGGATAAATATTCCTGCGAAGCGAAGGATTACTTTACGTATTTCAAGCGACAAAGGGATATTTAAACCAAAAAGCGCTTTCCTCGGCGTTAAGTGTTCGGTTCCCTTCGGCTTAAGGTCGTAACCTATAAGCAGATTGCTGAGTATCTTGGAAACAGGTATCTTGCTCGTTACGTCGGAAATATGCTTCACGAAAATACCGACGGTGATAAGTACCCCTGCTATAAGGTGGTAAATTCCCGAGGGTATCTTGCCGAGGCTTACGTTTTCGGAGGCGTTGACGTGCAAAAAAGACGCCTTGAGGCTGAGGGTATTGAGGTTGTCGGAAATCGTGTAGACCTTGAAAAATATCGCTGGATATACGATAGGTGAGAATTGGCAGAAGCCGTAAAATGTCTATAAAATAGGGATAAAATCAAAAAATGCAAGCACCGCTTGACATAAGTCAATTATATGGTGCTTGCTTTTTTTGTGCCCTTGTAGTACAATGAAGGCAAGAAAAGACGGAGGATATGCAATTGATAGGCGAGAGAATTCAGTATTACAGAAAAAAGAAGGGACTTTCTCAGGAGGAGCTTGGCACAAGGCTTCATTTGAGCCGACAGACCGTCAGCCTCTGGGAAAAGGGACAGACCCTTCCGACAATAGATAATTTGTTGAGACTGCGTGAGATTTTCGACACGTCTCTTGACGAGCTTGTAGAGGAGCGGAGTGACGAGGCTCTTGAAAGGTATGAGATGACTCTCTCGTCAAACGAGCTTGACCGAGTGAAGAGGCGTCGAGTCGCAAGGCTTTGCAGGTCTACCTTGCCATCGTTTTTTGTGTGGGGCTTGATGACGGCGGTGCTTTTGCTTCTTGAAGCAAGTACGTTATTTATCGGCTTTGTGCTGGGTGCACTTTTCGTTGACCTCTCTCTTGGTCTTTCTCGACTTTTTGCGGACGTGCGCGGTGTACGTCGGGCGCTTGACGGACTTTTTGGGAACACCCTTATATATACAGTTGCCTATGACGAGCTTCGGATAGAGGTGTTAAGCGACGGGAAGGTGCTGAAGAGCGTTGCTTGTCCATTTTCCACGCTTGAGACGGGGGAGACGGTGGACACTCTTACCTCCTTCAAGGTGGGTGGTGATGAGTATTTTCTGTCGAGAGATTTGATTTCGGAGAATTCAATTCTGCTTGAGTATATTTAATTTAAGGAGGGCTTATGAAAAGATTTTTGCTTGCTTTTTTCGTTGTACTTACGCTTCTTTCCGCTTGTAAGCCCGATTGTATAAAGGAGACTTGTGATGCCGTTGATACGGGTGAAACTGTGTGGTACGGTACGGGTAACGGAGACTATCCCGAATATTGTGATGTTATAAGCTGGGTGAGTCGCTCTTCGCTTGAGGAGGCGTTAAAATGAAAAAGCTTGTATTTTCAATAATCGTATGTCTTGTTGTTTTGGGGGTCTTTTTAGCCGTTAAACGCGAGGAGCCGTTGACCGAGGAGAAAATACAGATTGATTGGGCGTACGAATCCGATTCGGAGACCGTGACGCTTGCCTTGAGAGAGCAGATTCTTCCGACGGATTTTGTGTACAACGGTGAAAGGGTTACACTTAACGGTCCGTATTTTACGGGGATACCGACCGACTCGACTTACAGCTACAACAAGAGATACGCCTTTGAGAACGGACTTGTGGGATTTGAGGTCACTCTCGGCAAGGGCGTGCGCAGAAGATTTCTTGTTGATAAGAGCGGAGCTATTGTCAATTTCAATCACCATACGGATAACGTCGTGAGTGATTCTGTTGCAATTTCCACCTATCCCGAGGGGCTTGAAATCGTGCAGACGGGCGAGCCCGACAATTACGAGCAACAGCTTTTCACGACTGGTGGCAGAGCGTTAAGTGAAAAATTCGATTCGATAGGCTTCTTTTACAACGGTCTTGCACTTGTGACCCGTGACGGACGGGTCGGCATTATTGACAGCGACGGCAAAACCCTGCTTTCTCCCTGCATAGACTTTGACGATTTGAGATATCCGCCCGATGATAAAGGCTTTTGGGTCAGATATATGTGCGAGGATGCCTTTGTTCTTCCCATTGGCAAGGAGTTTGCCGTGTTTACGCTGACGAGAGGGGAGACGGAGGATAAGGGGATAAAGCCTCTTGACAAAAATTCCGCCAAGGAGCTTATTCGTGCCTATCTCCCCTCGGCATATGACCGTTACCGTCGCGTTACGGGAGGTCAGTTTTCTACCGAGGTATCTTCAGTTACGGTAGAGGGAAGAAAATATTACAGAATAATCGAGGAGGATTTTCTTTCCATTGATAGCTTGCGTGACTATCTGCTCGAGTATTATACCGAGGAGTGCACCGAGCGTATTCTTACCGCCTCTGTCGAGCGTGGACCGAGGTATATTGAGCTTGACGGCGGTCTTTACTGTACGTCTCCGATTGATTCAGCTTATACCCTTCCGTTTTACGTTGAGGGTGTGAGTATAATTGAAGGGGATGCCGAGCAGGTGCTTCTCGAGGTGAATTACGGGTTTACCTCAATGGTACTCCGACTTGAGCATAGCGGTACCGATTGGCGCTTTGACAATACCGCACCCGAGGGGGAATACGGACGGACACTTCAGCCGTATGAGGAGACTGAGATAATACGGGTGGAGGACGGATATTTGTATCTTGAGGATAGCGTGTACTCAAGACCGCTGTCAACAAAATATACCGAGGACGAGGTAAGACGGATTTTTGAGCAGGCTTTGGAGCGCGGAATTAACGTCTGTGAGAAAGTACGGAATACGCCTTTGTGGTCGAGGTGCGAGCCTGCATTTTCCGAGGGGTATTACGATTATTATCTGCTCGATTCAGCAGAGCTTACGGGTCTTGATGATATATGGCAGATGACCTACGGTGCGTATACCGAGAGTGCTTCAAAAAGGCTCTTTGAAAATGAAATCGGCTCGGAGAGTGAGGATTGCCGTTATATTGAGCGTGACGGTAAGGTTTATTATCATAATTCGGGTCACGGACGGAATTTTGAATATCTTTACAATACCGTTAAGGTGGTATATCAGTACGATGGAGTTATAGTCCTGACAGTCTCCCGACTCTCGCTTGGAGAGGTTGAGGAAAACGTTGTTTTTGTGATGAGCAAAACACCGCTCGGCTGGAGGCTTGAAAACTCCGAGAATGAAGCGTTTAACTATGAGTTTTTTTATGCCGACGAGGGTGATTATTTAAAGCGCAGCGTTGCCTTGCCCAAGGATATTGAGGCGGTGAAATATACGCCGGACGCTCTTTCCTCTCTCGATGACTTCGAGTGGGGAGACTACCGTCCGCTTGTGTCCTTTGCTACCGAAAGATACTCAATGCACGATAATATAGACGCCTTTGCTTTTCTCGGGGATGGGATTGAAGGCCTTGAGGACGGGCATCTTGTGTGGGCTGAATTTAACGGGCGCTATCTTGCATCCTCGCAGAGAATTGACTTTATATGGCAGGGGGAATCCGTGCTTGAAAATACCGCTCTTGCCGATTATCTGTTCGATAGCAAGATAACCTACGCATACGGTGACACTCTCGGTCGTACACGGTTTGTTACCGACGGGGATGCGTGGCATTCCGAGTACGATATACTCAATTTAAACGGAGAGGTGCTTGAAACAAGACGCTCGCTCTATCCGTCGGATATTCCCGGAGGGGGGTATTACCTTGACCGAGACGATGGGCGAATGTGTATTACACCATTCGAGGAGTATGAGAATTATAATATAACGAACAGAGACGATTACCGCATATTTCACTCGGACGGTAAAGCCCGACGGAGTGACGTGTATCGCGTTTATTCAGTGAAAATGCATAGGCTTTTGTATGAGATAGAGCTTGAGCGAAGGGTGAATGAACACGGGGATGCCATTGAGCATTTGTATCCTATAACGGCAACCGATAAGTATATGGTGTTGGCTTATGGAATGGTGCTTGAGGATTACGTTTATCAATGCGTTTATCTTTACGACATTGAGAGAGACTTGCTTGTGCTTCTTGAGGATTATGCCGAGGATGTGATTATGTCGCCCGATTTGAAATATATTGCCTATCGCAGTCCTGATTACGACAGGTTTTTCGGCGAGAGCGGTTGGAATAATATGACCGAAGGAGTATACGTCAAAAATCTTGAAACGGGTGAAAGAGTTATGTATCCGTATAAAAGAGGGGAGGATGTGACGGCATTCGCGCTTGATTGCGTGTGCTGGTCGTCATAAATTCGCTCATTGCGTTAGCATTTCTTGTTTGCTTGATTTATATTTTTGAGTATATAAATCATAATTGCGAATTTGTTTTGCAAATAAATTATTGCAAAAAGAAAGCCTCGGAGGATGGTATCCTCAGAGGCTTTCTTTTTTAACACGGGAATTGCATTTAATACAACCTTGCCGTTTTACTTCGTTTGAGTGTATTCAATTAAGATAGGCGAGAATTGACGGCGGCTGACAGCCGCTTTTTTATTTTATCGTCGCAATAATCTGTGTGATAAACTTGCTTTTATCCTTATGCTGAGGTGGTCCTTCAAGGTAAATGTTGCGGAACAAACC
>JAFYTG010000201.1 GCA_017558945.1 Clostridia bacterium | reverse complement strand
TTTTTTACAGCCTCTTTTCAGGAGATAGGAAAAAATGCTCCAGAATGGACAAACCGAAGCCCGTCAGCGTACGAGCGTACGGTAGTGGCGAGGTTTGTTCAGAGCCAAAAACATATGATTTATTCGAGAAAACTCATTTTTGAGTTTTTACCTTAATATTTATCTTAATCTGTATTTGTTTTGATATACAGTCTCATTTGTTTATGCTTTCTTGTTTTTGGCGGTCTGGACTTTTTTTACATCTCCTTTTTGCGTATTCCTGAGGAGAGCATCCCCAGTATTTTTTGAAAGCCTTGGAGAAGTTGAATACGTCGGCGTAGCCTACCGAGTTTGCAACGGTGGATACGCTTATTTTTGAGCCTGACAAGAGTGAGCCTGCAAGCTCCATTCGGTAATTCATAAGGAACTTTGCAGGAGAGATACCCTCCGACTTTTTAAAGATATCCGAAAAATAAGAGCGGTTGAGATTAAGCCCTCGCGCGATATCCTCAACGCCTATGCCCAGCATATACTGTGAGGATATGATAGCCCTCGCTCTTTCAACGTAGCCCTCCTCTTCACCCTTTCGAGCCTCAAGCAGAGCGAAAAGCTCAAGGATTTTCGATGCGATAAAAAGACTCATACCGCCCTCAAGCTCCTCACACCTCTTCATATCGTGAAACACCGATAGGGCTGACGGACAGGATATTTTTTCGTCAAGAGTTACGGGGAGCTCTTCTGACTCAAAGCCTACCCAGATATAGCTCCACGGATCACGGGCATCCGCCTCGTAATAGGTTTCCGTCCAAGGCGGAATAACGAACATTTCTCCCGATGAAAGCCTGTGCTCACGGTCTCCTATGCGATAGATTCCGCAGCCCGATACTATGAAGTGAATAAGCCAATGAGTGCGTATAGCAGGGCCGAAGCTGTGAGATTTTTCACAATTCTGATATCCGAATTGAGTCGGATTAATAGGGGAAAGGTGCTTATCGGGTATGGTAACGAAATGCATACTGCCTCCAAAATCTAACAAAATGACATATATTATATAACATTTTACCATTGAAAAATACGTTCTGTCAAGTACAATAATATATAGGAGGTGATTTCTTGTGAAAATCACATTTATGGGTGCGGGAAGCACCGTGTTTGTAAGAAACGTTATCGGCGACTGTATGTGCGTGGATAGTCTGTCCGACGCGGTAGTTGCTCTTTACGACATTGACTCTTCAAGAATTGAGGAAAGCCGTACGATTCTTGATGCAATGATTAAAACTAAGGGCGTTAAAATGAAAATTGAATGCTACGTCGGTGTTGAAAACCGCCGTGAAGCACTCAGAGGTGCAACCTTCGTCGTTAACGCTATTCAGGTAGGCGGTTACGACCCCTGCACTATTATTGACTTTGAAATACCCAAGAAGTACGGTCTCCGTCAGACTATTGCCGACACTCTCGGTATCGGCGGTATTATGCGAGCGCTCCGTACTATTCCCGTTATGGACTCCTTTGCGCGTGAGATGGCAGAGGTTTGTCCTGATGCGTGGCTTCTCAATTATACCAATCCTATGTCAATGCTCACGGGCTATATGCTCCGCTATACTCCCGTCAAGACCGTAGGTCTCTGCCATAGCGTACAGGCCTGCGTTGACGCACTTTTCGGCGCACTTGATATGATGGATTACCGAGAGGGTGCAAAGAGCACGATTGCGGGAATCAACCATATGGGCTGGCTTATCGACCTTCGTGACAAGAACGGCGTAGACCTCTATCCCGAGGTTAAAAAGCGCGTTGATGCATACATTGCCGACCCGACAAAGTATGACAAGGTAAGAATGGATTATATCCGTAACTTCGGTTACTACTGCACCGAGTCGAGTGAGCACAACGCGGAATACAATATGTTCTATATCAAGAAGAACTATCCCGAGCTTATCGAACGCTATAACATTCCGCTTGACGAGTATCCCCGCCGCTGTATCTCCCAGATAGACGCGTGGAAGAAGGAATATGCACAGATGGTGGAAAACGGTGTCAAGGAGCATAATCGCTCAAACGAGTACGCGTCACACATTATGCAGGCAATGGTAGAGGATACGCCCTATGAAATAGGCGGAAACGTGCTTAACACTAATCACCTTATCTCAAACTTCCCCGAGGAAGCCTGCGTTGAGGTACCCTGTCTTGTAAACGGTGAGGGTATTCATCCCTGCCGCATCGGACAGCTTCCCGTACAGCTTGCGGCTATGAATATGACTAACATCAACGTACATCTTCTCACCATCGAGGCAGCCGCAACTCACAAGCGTGAGCATATCTATCAGGCGGCAATGCTCGACCCTCATACCGGAAGCGAGCTTGATATTGATACCATCAAGAAGATGGTTGACGAGCTTATCGAGGCTCACGGAGATTATCTGCCCAAGTTTAATTGACGGTACCCGAGTGACTTACGCTGAATATTTTTCTCATCCGCCGTTCATAATACCCTTGAAGGAAGGTGAGATGATGAAAAAGAAAAGAGTCAGCTCTTATTTGTCGAATAATCCTATGCTTGATACCGAGGCTTCGGTTGACCTGCCTATTATCTCTGCCGAGGCGTACGACGCACCTCTTCCGTATACGAGAAGCGACGCGCACGTCAGAATGAGCGGTAACGGTATGCATAAGATAAAGTACCCAACTGTCAATTCGGTTGACGAATACGACGTACCTCCCGTAATATATAAGGAAAAAAGCAAGAATATGCCGTCTGATTGACGGCATATTTTACTTATCGCTTGACAAACGGTGGTGTTTCGGGTTATAATTAATTAATAATTTTTATTGAGGTGAAACTTATGTTAAAAATGTTAGCTATCGACCTCGGTGCCTCCAGTGGCAGAGGTATTGTAGGTTGCTTTGACGGTGACAAGCTCACCCTTCGCGAAAATCACCGCTTTCCCAATGAGCCCGTAACCGTTAACGGTGCGTTCCGTTGGGATATTATGAGAATTTTCCATGAAATCAAGCTTGCTATGGGCAAGTGTGCTACAAGTGACGATTGTGACATCGCTTCTATGGGTATTGATACCTGGGGCGTTGATTACGGCTTTATTGATAAGAACGGTCAGCTTATGGATAACCCCTATAACTACCGTGACCTTCGTACCACGGGTATGCAGGAGAAGGCTTTTGAGCTTGTACCCAAGTCCGAAATATATAAGACAACTGGTATTCAGTTTGCAAACCTTAACTCCTTGTTCCAGCTTCTTGCCGTAAAGAATCAGAAGGACCCCTGGCAGTTTAACGTTGCAGACAAGCTTCTCTTCGTTCCCGACCTTCTCAACTATTTCCTCACGGGTATTCCCGCGTGTGAGTATACCATCGCATCAACCTCTCAGATGCTTGATGCAAATAAGCGTGATTGGGCATACGATATGCTCACCAAGCTTGAGCTTCCCACACATCTTCTTCAGAAGATAGTTATGCCCGGTAATATTCTCGGCGACATTCTTCCCGAGGTTACAAACGAAATTGGTAAGCTTAACGCAAAGATAGTTAACGTTGCATCCCACGATACCGCGTCTGCCGTAGTTTCCGTTCCCTCTAACGAGAAGGATTTCGTTTACATAAGCAGCGGTACCTGGTCTCTTATGGGCTGTGAGTATCCCCAGCCTCTCATCAATGAAGCTACCGAAAGATACAACTTCACCAACGAGGGCGGCTTTGCCAACAGCATCCGACTTCTCAAGAATATTATGGGTCTTTGGCTTGAGCAGGAATCCAAGAGACAGTGGGAGCGTGAGGGTGAAAAGACCACCTATGACCAGCTTTCCGATATGGCTATGGCTTCCGAGCCTCTCAAGTGCTTTATCGACCCCGATTCTCCCGAATTTACACCTCCCGGAGACCAGCCTCGCAGAATTGCAGAGTTCTGCCGCCGCACAGGTCAGTACGTTCCTCAGACCAAGGGCGAGATAGTTCGTTGTATCTTCGAAAGCCTTGCTATGAAGTACCGTTACGTTGTCCGCGGAATTGAAGAAATTCGCGGAACTAAGGTTCCCTCCATCAATATCGTTGGTGGCGGTACCAAGGAAGCTCCTCTCTGTCAGCTTACCGCTAACGCTTGCGGAATCCCCGTTTATGCAGGTCCCGTTGAGGCTACCGCAATCGGTAACCTTCTCGTTCAGGCTATCGCTATGGGTGAGATCCGTGACCTTTCCGAAGCGCGTGAGGTCGTTCGCCGTTCCTTTGAAATCAAGTGCTACGAGCCTCATGGCACCGAAGCGTTTGATGCGGCATACGAAAGATTTGTATCAATTCTCGGCAAATAATTTAAGATTTTTGAAAGGAGATGTAAAAAAGTCCAGACCGCCAAAAACAAGAAAGCATAAGCAAATGAGACTGCTTATCAAAACAAATACAGAAATATTAAGGTAAAAACTCAAAAATGAGTTTTCTCGAATAAATCATATGTTTTTGGCTCTGAACAAACCTCGCCACTACCGTACACTCGTACGCTGACGGGCTTCGGTTTGTCCATTCTGGAG
>JAFYTG010000200.1 GCA_017558945.1 Clostridia bacterium | reverse complement strand
TCTTATACGGCTTTTCAATGATACTTTTTGTTTTTTTGAAATCGGGGTATATTGCATCTATGCCAACGAAAGTCTCGCTACAAAGCCACATCTTTGTTAATACTTGCTTGAAGCTATTTTCAAAATCGGTATATTGCTTTTTCTCTCTTGTATTATTTATAGTCTTTCGATAAAACACTTCTACCTGACGGTATTTTTCATAGTCGATAGAAATCGGTACAATATCAATATGACAATGTTGATAACTATCACTTTGGATAAAATATTCAAGCATATATTTATCGTTTGGAATGACTACACCATAATTATCAAGTATTTCTCGAAGGAACAAAAAAACACCTCACTTTCCCAATATAGTTCCATCCAAAGATATTGTTGCTATACGAACACCATATTGGAATAGGCGGTAAAGCATTCTGACAACCTTTGAGCCCTCAAGCTCGTAGTCATATCTTACCTGCACCGTTTCTCCGTCAACGTTGGTGTCAAAATATCTCGCTGTACGAATACCGTTAGCGTTGTACTCAAAGTGGTACTTGCCGTACTTCTTGAGCTGACGACCCTTTTCCCATACGAGATCATTGTCCTTGTAATAGGTGGGGTTGCCCGCATCGTCGTAGTTGAATACAACCGCCAAGCCGGGCTTAATAAAGTAATCTATTCTGTCTCTGTCGTAGCCGATAACAAGGTTTTCTCTGCTGCTTCGGTTAATCGTTCCGTCAGCGTTGAAAACACATCCCTTTGCCGTTACGTATCATATCGTATTTACGGGAACGCGGGATATTAGCTCGCTGTCATTGGTAAGAATAATATCACATTCGGTTATCCTTACAAGATTGCCACCCTGATATGAATAAGTATAATCCTTGTTTGCCGTTTTGTCAATATAAAGGATTATCCCCGATAGCAAATGCTATCGGGGATATCCAATTAATTAGATTCTTTTAAGAAAACCGGGGCAAATTGCATCCTTGGATATCTTTCGATAAGGTAATCATAAACTCGGCGAGATACAAACGTTGCAAATGGTTGTCCAAAAGCTTCTTCGCACATAAAATTGATGTCATGCATGTCGTCCAAAGCCTCTTTGGTGATGTAATAATATTCGCGGCAATCATCAATTTCATATTTTGGTGGTGAGTATTCTGTCCATCCGCATTTTTTGCAAACGTTAATCTTTTTACAGCCATTGACATTTCCGATAGGCTTCATAACATGTTGCGGTGCTATTTCCCACATTACAATTTCGCCTGACTTTGTGCGAACCGGACGAAAATCATCTTCTGTAATGTCGAAATTTTCTATTAATTTGCCTCGGATCTCCTCGTCAACAACATATTTCCAAATATCTAAATATCCAAATTTTCTGTTTCGCACACTTGCTTTAGGAACGAGATATTCTTTATCCCAAACAGAATGTCCGCAATGCTCACAAAGTACTGTCTCAAATTTGCAAGGAGCCATATCATCATACCCATAAATCATGGGTACTCGAAATCGCAACGCAAACGCTACAGCTTTAGATAAATCAAAATCAGAATAATCTTTTTCATTGATGTTTTTCATAATTCACTCCACAAAAATTATTTTTTCCAACACTTTTCAAACCAGTCCAAAGCTATGTCCATAAGCTCCGGCATATCTTTGTATACATCTTTTATTGCATTCCTCATTTGTGATTTTGTAATATTTGAATACTTGGTTCCGTATTTGAAATTTTTTCGCCAACGTTTTGTTATTTCTTTGTGTAATTGTTTGTCAAGAGCAACTGAAATATAATCATGAATATCAATCCCCTTAAACAATTTTTTAAATCTTTTTTCGATGATGTGATGAATTTCTATATTTTTCATTCCTTTATAGAATTTTTTCAGCTCTCTATAGGAATCTATTAAGAAATCTGCACCTTCGGCAAAATCATCGGCTTTTGTGGCAAAAAATTTGACTACCTTGCCGCCTTTTGTTACGTACGAGCCAGGCAAGAACGGAACAAAAGCTGATGCAATATCCCACGCCAACAAGCCCAAATTAACCCATGAGGGACTGGCAATTAAATCTGCCGAACTCCACACTATGCTTATAATATCTGCTACGGTTTCTATAGCATGTCCCGTAACATCAGAGTGATTGACAGGATCATTATCGCAATAAGTATAGAGATTAGGGATAATACTCTTGCTTACATTGAGCATAACGGGCTCATCGGCGTTAATGAAGCGACAAAGCTCGGGGTCATAATATCTTGACTGGAGATAGTAAAGACCGAACTCATAGTCGTAGAGGTAACCTCTGTAACGGAAGGGGTTAATATCCGCGAGGTCGACTCCGCTTCGGTCGCGCTGTACGGTTACGTTGCCCCATGCGTCGTATACGTAGCGCACCGTCTCAAAGCCCGTTTTATCCTTAAGAGCAAGCACGTCGCCCTGAAGGTTTTTAACGAACCAATAAGGAACGTTGTTGTAAATAATACCTATCGGTGAATCGGCGCTGTCATACAGAGGAATAAGAATATTTTCAGCTCCGAGGCGGTCGCGGTAAAGCATTCTGACAACCTTAGAGCCCTCAAGCTCGTAGTCGTATCTTACCTGCACCGTTTCTCCGTCAACGTTGGTGTCAAAATATCTTGCGGTGCGAATACCGTTAGCGTTGTACTCAAAGTGATGCTTGCTGTACTTTTTAAGCTGACGACCCTTTTCCCAGACAAGTGTATTTCCCTTGTGCGACGTAGGATTACCCATATCATCATAATGAATGAAATAGTCTATCCGATTACCGTTTTTGTATTTTATAACGTAGCTGAGTCTGTCTGTGTGGCCAGACCAATACGCCAGAGATATATAATTGTCGTTTATTATAAAGGCGTTTGCCTCTTCGTCCCAATCACCCTTTTCTGAGACATTTCCTGCGTCATCGTAAATGCACGCGGTAATTCCATTTGTGTCAACCTCGCGGATAAGATTTCCCCGGAAGTCATAGGTGTATGAGTGATTAAAGCCTCTTGAGTCGATATACGAGGTTATTCTTTCTTCCTTGTCGTATGTGTATTCAAAGCTTCTGTTGCCCTCAGTAATCTTGCTTACAAGAGTAGTTGTCGGAGTTCCCTTATTAACCTGCTCCTCGCCGATTGCTCCCGCATGATATTCCAAGCTTTTTGATATAACGGTCGTGCCGTTGTGTACGACACGCTCATTTGTTATTCGTCCAAGAGCATCCGTTGTGGTGGTAACGGTGTCAACCTCGGTGATCCGGATACTCTCAACCTCGTCCTCTTCAACTAAGATTGGCGCGGTATGCACAACGGTGCTTGTGTTATCGGTTGAGGAATACTCGGCGGTAAGCTTTGCCTTTGAATATACCTTCTTTTCAAGGCTTCCGTCATTACCGTATACGTAGCATATCGTATTTACGGGAACGCGGGATATTACCTCACCGTCATTGGTAAGAATAATATCACATTCGGTTATCCTTGCAAGATTGCCGTCCTGATATGAATAAGTATAATCCTTATTTGCCGTTTTGTCAATAGAACGGACGAGGTTGCCCGACTTATCGTAAACATATCTGTATTCATAGGTTAATTCTTGACCAGCTCCCTTATACCATTTTTCAGCGTTTATTCTTCCGAAGCGGTCATATGAGAGCCTTACAGTCCAACCGTTTGCATAAGTTATAGACTTGAGTCTTCCGCTATTTGCACGGTAATCGTAGGAGATAGTACCGTTTGCCGAAACAAGCATACCCAAATCGTTATATTCAAAGCTGCAATTCAAATAACCGTTTTCGTGATTTGTTCCGCGTTGATAGACGATATTGGAAAGATTGCCGTTTGAATCGTATTCGTATTCGGAATAACAGCTTGTCTCCAAGCCGTTATTATAAACTGTTGCCTTAGACACTTTTCCGTCGGCATTGTATTCGTATTTGACGGAACTACCCATACGATCCTTTACCGAAACGATTCTTGAATTAAAATCGTCATAGGTGAATCGGGTGATATTACCTCTGTTATCCGTTTCGGCAATTTTATGATTGCCGTCCGAGGAATAATCAAAGCTTTTATACAAAGCTCCCGAGCTTGAGTCACCGATAATGGTTTCCGAAATAACGTTTCCGTATCTGTCGGTAGTGGTAACGTAGGTTTCCGCTTCTTCTGTATTTACGGTTACGTCCTCTGTATCGTCGTAAGTAGCGAAATCGTCTGCTGTGAGATTTCGCTCGATTCCAACTCTAACAAGCGAGAGGTCGTCTATGTAGCAATTTCTCGCACTGTTGGAAAATTCACAGGTGAGTTCAATAGAGCTCACACCAACGAATTTTGATTTTGTAATGTATAGCTCAGACTTATTCCACGTTGAAGTGTTGTTAAAGCTTTCCTCAAAATCCTCGAATGTATTATCGGAATAATTCATTCTTGCGCAAAGGCGGAAAACTGTATTACTGTCGGTACCTAATGATTTACCCCAAGCGGAGAAAACGAAGCTTTCGGCAATGCTTGCATCGTTTTTGGGATAATACGTCTGCTTAATAAAGCTATTAATCGGAGAGCTTGCGCTGAAATTAATACACCCCGTATCTCCGAAACCGTCATTGGCACCGGTATATACAGTACCTCCGCTGCTCCATCCATCAAGATTATCAAGAGAGCCGTTTTCGAGAAGATTAACCTCATTGTACCATTCGCTTCTTTCGAGCTGAGGAGCGCTTACGTAAGCTGTACCTGCTCCGTTAGCTCTAATCAAAAGAGCGACGTATCCCGCTTGCTCAAGAGTAAAGGTTACTCCGATACGCGAGAAGCCCATATCTGCGCTACCCACGCTTTCCGATACGTTAAGCTGCTCCTGACCGTTCATTACTCCGAGATATACGCCTTTGGATAAAAGCCCTGCGGTATTCGCGGTAAAATTAAAGTCACTCGTTACCTTAACGTATGCTGAAAAGGTATAAGTTCCGGCAGGGAGAGAGGATATCTCTTGAACGTATCCCTCTTCAAAGCCGTTAGGGTCAGTCGTTACGATTTCAAGTGAGCGTTCTCCGAAATACGCATTTGATTCATCCTTACATACGCAGTTTTCTGAAAAAGCTATCTCGTCTTCAAACTCTCTCTCCCATTTGCTTGAAGATTTAAAGCTTGGGTCGGAAATGAGGTTTTGGGTAGCAAAGCCAACAAACGCTTCGTTTGTATGATAAGGATTGAATGGCGTTGTTCCTCCGCGGTGTTCTGCCTTATCGGACTCTCCAAGTATTGCGTGAGAGCTTAAAATGTTGTCGTTTTCATCGAAAACATATACGGTTTTTATGCTTTCAGATATATCATTTGATTCACTTGGCTCAATTACGGTTACAATCGTATGGTCAACATTATAGGTATATCTATACTTTGTGCCCAAGGTAAAGCTATCACCGTCGGTATAGCTATGCTTAAGCAGGTTGGTTAACAGTTTAGCGCTATTGCTGTAGGTATAATCCTTTTGGATTACCGAGAGCGATTCCGATCCGTTATAGCAAGCGCAGTATTTTAAATTACAGTTGTTAGAGCTGGTGTCATAAGCAAAATATGTCGCGCCGACATATCCAACGGAATAGTCTCCGGCATCATCAACGATACTTCCGTATCTAATTATGCAATTTAATGTGTTTTCGTTCACGCTATTTCCGGAATCGGTGCCGTTATACGAAAACTCAAGCATTGATTCATCCGGAGCTTCAATTGATGAGAGTCGGCCGCTAGTGTCGTATTCAAAGTGGAAGGTTCTTCCGACCGAGTCGACAACGCTTTTAATCCTTTTTCCGTTGTATACTATAATCGTATATACGTCGGGGTTGTTGGCATCTGCAATTCTTGTAAGGCGACCGTTGTAGAAGGTGTAAGCGTAGCCACCGAGAGTGAGCACTCCGCTTAACGAGTTATAGATTGCCTCGTCATCGTTAACGGCTTTAAATTCGTTGACATTATCCGCAGGGATAAATTCGGTGACGTTACCGTCGCCGTCAACGTAGGTGAAGCCGTTATAGGTTTCACCCTCGTAGGTAACGCTTGCAGGCATCATGCTCTGCATAATGTTGAGTCTCCAGCCGTAGCCGAGCTTCATTCCCGAAAAGTCGGCAATACGCTCGTCGGCATCTCTTGTGTAAAAAACGTCGGATAAGGCGCTGTTGTACACGTGGTGAATGGATACGGGCATAAGCTCTCCGCTCCACTCAAAGTCGGTGTGGTCAAGCACTACCTTTCCCGTTCGCAGATCGACTCTTTCCTCGAGATAGTCGCGGATAGCGCTCGTCTGCATTGTTGAAGTTCTTTCTTTTAAAATTTGGTTAATTGACATTGTTTAAATTCCTTTCGTAATATAATTTTTTTGCTCGTAACGTTTGCAACCGTCACGAAAGCCGTAAGAAATATTTCTTGGGCTGATTATACTACAAAGGGCATATGACTTATCACGGTATTGACCTGACACCGACCTGACATTGTATGACTTGGAAAAGAAAAAAGAAAGTGAGTGCAAAACGCACTCACTTAAAAATTATACGCAGACAGGATAACGCTTTGAAGCAAATCGGTATTTCTTACCGACCTCACCCCGTCGTGCCTTTGGCATAAGCCTCAGAAGCTCAAGGTAAAGATGCTCCTTTGAAGACCGAGCAATGCGGTAGATCTGTCTCTCACAGTAAGAAAAGGCAGAAGCGATGGCAACGTTCTTCATATCGTAGAAATAACGGCAGATAAGATAATTCACCTCGGACGGCTCGTTCATTCTTGCCATTGCCGCCTGAAGCCTTGCGGTAGCGTAACGCAGAATCCTCTCACGGCGCACAAGCTCGCGGTCAACGTGACTCATATCGTGAACGTAATTAGAGGATGAATCGTACACAAACATACGCTCGTTGTCTCCCTTGAAGCATTCACGCATACGCTTCATTTGAGTATAGGTGTTCCGATATTGCAAATAAAGGTCGAGATATTTGTCTATTCTCATTCCTCCACCCCCTTGCGACAGCTATTATGGCGGATAGAGCTGATAGAGCTTTCGAGTATATCAACCTCTTCCTCAAGTGCCTCAATAACCCACGCAAGGTCTGACTGCACGCTTTCGTGTTCCTCGGAGATACACGTTGAAGCTTTCTTTAAAAGCGAAACCGCACACTCCAAATCGTCTCTCTCATCATACATTTTTTCCAAACACTTTTCATTCATTTTAATCTCTTGGTCTAACATACGTGACCTCCTCCTTTCAGCGTTTTTGGTGAACTGATTTTACCATATTTCGCAATCCAAGTCAATACTAAATTACGAAATTTCGTAATATTTTAAAAGATGTCATACTATGTCATACCCTATAAACAAAAAAAGAAAACCCACAAGGAGTTTTCCTGTTTATATTATTTCAGTTCAACAACGGTAACACCAAAGTCACCCTCGCCGTAAGCACCCGCGCGGTAGCTTGCGACTCGTCTGTCGCCCTTAAGATACCGCCACATAGCCGCACGGAGAGCGCCCGTACCCTTGCCGTGAATGAGAGTTACCGACAAAAGTCCCGCGCTCTGCGCATCGTCAAGATACTTATCAACCATAAACCAAGCGTCGTCACCCGTCATACCTCTGAGGTCAATTTCCGCCTTGACCTGCGGACGAGCCGACCAGGTAGCGCTCTTTTTCTGCTTCTTCTTATCGTCACCGCTCTTAAGACCCGTGAGAATACGAAGAGTGGTGTCCTTGACCTTCATTGACATATTACCTGCCCGCACGGTAACGGTATTGCCGTTTATCTTCTCAACGACACCCTCCTTGCCAATGCCCGTAATAAGCACCTTATCACCAACGACGAGTGCGCGCGGTAATTCTGCCTCACCCTCGTCAATCTCCATTTTACTGTCGGAGAGCTTTTCACCCTCCTTGAGAGATGCACGAAGCTCACTTCTCGTCTTTTCGTAATTCTCACGAAAAGCCTCGCGATCCTTTTCCTTCTTAAGTTTATCAAGCTCGGCAAAGACGTACTCGCAGGAGCTACGTGCAGCCGAAATCATACGGTTAGCCTCAACTCTTGCCTTTTCAAGCTCGTTTTCGGCTGATGCAAGAAGCCTCTCACGGTCACGCTCGGCGGTGGAAAGCTTTTCTTCGAGGTCACGCTTTATAGCCTCTGCCTCGGCGTGAGCCTTTTCAGCCTGAAGCCTTTGTTCCTCAAGGCGCTCTATAACCTCCTCAAAGCGCTTGTTTTCGCTATGCACGTTAGCTTGTGCCGACGCAATTATTTCAGGAGAAATACCAAGCTTTTCAGAAATAAGAAAGGCATTCGAGCGACCGGGTGAGCCGATTATCAGCTTATAGGTCGGACGGAGAGTCGAAACGTCAAACTCACACGCCGCGTTCTGCACACGCTCGGTCTCAAGGGCATAGGTCTTAAGCTCTGCATAGTGAGTGGTTGCAACGGTGATTGCTCCTCCCCTTCTGCAATGCTCAAGTATTGCCTCGGCAAGTGCCGCACCCTCAACGGGGTCGGTACCGGCACCAAGCTCATCAAAAAGTATAAGGCTCTTATCCGACAGATGAGAAAGCATTTTAACGATATTCACCATATGTGACGAGAAGGTTGAAAGCGATTGCTCTATGCTCTGCTCGTCTCCGATATCAGCAAGCACCGTTTCGAAAAATCTGAGAGTCGAGGTATCCTCGGCAGGTATATGCAGACCCGTCTGCGCCATCATCACGAAAAGTCCGACTGTCTTAAGGCACACGGTCTTACCGCCCGTATTGGGACCCGTTATAACGAGAGTATCCCAATCCCGTCCAACGTTAATACTAACGGGTACTACCTTATCCTTATCAATAAGCGGATGTCTGCCACGGACGATGCTTATCTCGTCCTTTTCGCTGATTTTCGGTTGAGTTGCCTTGAGATGCACGGCAAGCTCGGCACGTGCGAAAATCACGGCAAGTGAAATTATGAGCGAATAATTCAAAAGGAGTGCGTCCTTCTGTCCCGCAACGAGTGCGGAAAGGGCTGCAAGTATCTTTTCAATCTCACGGGATTCCTCGTTTTCCAAAACGCGAATCTCGTTGTTGAGGTCAACTACTCCCGACGGCTCAACAAAAACGGTTGAGCCCGATGCGGAGGTGTCGTGAATAAGACCCTTAATTTCATTTTTGCACTCCGCCTTGACCGCAAGCACCCATCTGCCCGAGCGTTGAGTTACTATATTTTCCTGTAAAAACTTCGTATAGCTTGGGGAGGTAATATATTTCTGGAGTGTCTCACGCACTCTTGCGCCTGCGCTTCTTATTCTGCGACGGATGGTTGCAAGCTCGGGGGAAGCGGTATCGGCAATAGCGTCCTCGGAAAGAAAAACGTTCTTGATTTCTCCGTCAAGGTGAGGAGTCGGTTGAAGAAGAGCAAACCTCTCCTCCAAAATCCCCGCATCATTCTCGCTGTACGCCTTAAGAGATTTCGTGCAGGTGGTAAGTCTGCCGATGTTAAGAAGCTCTGCGGGAGTCAGCACCGCACCCTTGTCGGCACGGTCAACCGAGTCTGCAATTGCACGAACACCAAAAAACGAGGGCTGACCCTTCTTTTCTAAAAGCGTACGCGCAACCGCCGTTTCATCAAGCTTTTTCCTTGCCTCTAAAATATTGGTCTCGGGAAGAGTTGAAAGAATCTCCTCTTTAGCGCCCTCAAGCGGCGTAAGGCTTGCCCAAAGAGCAAGTATTTTATCGTATTCAAGTGTTTTTGCGGCGTGATAAAACGCCGTTTTCTGTTTTTTTGTAGTCATTTCAATTCCGTTAAATTCTTAATATTATTTTTATAGTATTCAAGGGCAGAGGTCGCACAGTCAAGATGGCTTACAGAAAATTCCTCAGCCATACGGCAAAACGTCCTCTCGCTCGACTCCTCGGAAAAGCGTATTCCAAAGGCGGCGGAGTCGGAAATTGACAAAAGTGTTTCAACGCCGTTTTTCATAGACTCGGAAAAAGGAATCCGTTCCTCCTGCGAAAAGGTCTCGCAGGTCTCACAAAGTACTCCGCCCTCATACGGCAGAAACCATCCGTTCAAAAACGGCTTACCGCATCTTGCACAGCTGTCGAGGTC
>JAFYTG010000199.1 GCA_017558945.1 Clostridia bacterium | reverse complement strand
TTGCAAAGAATGAGGTCACCGTTTGTCATATGATAACAAACGCGTCTGTCCAAAAACTCAATGTATACGATTTTATTAAACGGAACAAGCTCAACGCCGTCGGCGGTCTTAGCGGAAATAAACGAGGCGCGCTTGACACCAACCTCATCAAAGGCTTTATCAAGCACTTCAAAAAGCTTCTTCTTATCAATCGGCTTAATAAGGTAATTAAAGGCACCGACCGAATATGATTCAACCGCAAATTCACGGGTGCTAGTCAAAAAGACGATGGGTGACTCCACTCTCTTCTCACGAAGCACGGTAGCAACTTCGATACCCGTCATATTAGGCATCACAACGTCAAGCAGATACATATCAAACGTATCTACACTTCCTAACAGGTCATACGGGGAGGTAAAAATATGCAGACTTATATCAAGCTCGGAATGAGCGTCACGATATTCCTTTATCATAGAAGCGGTGGCTTCAAGATAAATTTGCTCATCGTCTAAAATGGCTATATCAAGCACGGCATTACCTCCTTTTTTGATGTAAATATCTATATCATTATAACATATTTTTAAATCACTTACAACATCACAAACTTGCTTTTTAAGTGAAAAAAATGACATTATCCGTGAAATTTGCGGATAATGTCCATTTTTTGTCATTTTCTGTACTCTTCAATAAGCCTTAAAATTTCATTTTTCGGTCTCATTCCGTCGACTGAATTTACCTCGAAAAGATTGCATGCAGCAGCCCCCGCAGCAAACTCAAGCATATCGCGGTCGGAAAAGCCGTTGTATATTGCATAGAGGCAACCCGCACAAAATGCGTCTCCCGCACCCACCCTTCCCTTGATAAGAGAAGCAGGTATATCCAAGGACTCTACCTCGCACACAGCGTCGCTGTGGCAATCAAATGAGAAGCTTACCTCACGGCTATGCACGACCACCTTATCACTCACTCCCGCCTCAGCCATTTTACGCATTGCGAGAATTACGTTGTCACGGTCAATACTTCCGTCGGGAAGCCTTGGGTCAAGAGACCATATAGTACACGCCTCGATTTCGTTCATTATAGCGTAATTGGTATATTTCAGCGCAGGCACTATACGTCTCTTATAATCGGCTGTGCTGTCGGATACAACGTCGATTGAGGTCTTTATTCCCTTATCCTGCACACTCTTTAAAAGCCTTGCCATAACCGTTCCGTACTCACAGTCGTCAGCATCAAGCTTATCGAGAAGCAAAATATACCCGATATGAAATATATCACAGCAGAGAGAATTGACGTTTATATCTTCAATCGAAAGCTCGGCGTTTGCTCCCTTCTTATGAAAGAAGGTACGCTCTCCGGACGGCATACTCATAACGTCGCAGAAGCTTGTGCAGGTCTTGTCGGAATAGGATATTCCGTCAACGTTAACACCTGCACGTCTCAGCTCGGAAACGATGAATCGTCCGTATTCATCCGAGCCTACCTTACCGATTGCGCTGACGGGTAAGGCTCTGTCAATACACGCAAGGTCAATTGCGGTATTGGGCACACATCCGCCGACTGCGTTCGTAATATCCGAAACGTAAGTAAGCATTCCCACTCTCGGATAAAGCTCAATGCTTTTAACTATATCCGCAATAAGATTACCTGCAACGGCAATTCCGCGCCTGACACCCGTCATAAGATAGTCAACGCTTACTCCGAAAACCGAGGCTATAACGGGGAAAAGCGTGACGTCGGGAAAGCCCTGACCGTTTTCCCATTTACTCACGGTCTTATCACTCACTCCAAGCCTTGTAGCAAGGGCGAGCTGGGTCATTCCCGCTCCCTTGCGAAGTGTTGCAATAGTATTTCCGACAGTTAATGCATCCATATAAAGCACTCCTTTCATCTTTAGTCTATTGTAGCATCAAAATAGTGTTGAGTAAACCGATTTTTAATAGATATTTTTACGCAGTCTTACAAAAAAGAAGCGGAGAAACTCTACGGTAAGTAGAATTTCTCCGTTTTTCTCTTGCGTTACTGACAAATTCGGACGTACAGTAGAGCTTTAAGCCTCGCTGAACTCGGACTTACCTACTCCGCACAAGGGACACTCAAAGTCCTCGGGAAGCTCGTCAAAGCTTGTGCCGGGCTCAATTCCGTATTCCTCGTCACCGAGCTCCTCGTCGTATTCCCATCCGCAAACGTCACATACATACTTCATAAAAATATCCTCCTTGTAAAAATTATTTTATTTCTTCAAAATCTGCCGCTCCGTGCTTACACCAAGGACAAACGAAGTCCTCAGGCAAGGGAGTATCCTCGTAAACGTAGCCGCAAATCTTACAAACGTAGCCCTTCTTACCCTCGGTATCGGGACGGGGCTTGACGTTGTTTTGATAATAGGTATAGGTCATAGTCTCCTTGTCAGAAACGACACGGGACTCAACCACCGAGCAGATGAACATTCCGTGAGTGTCAAGGTCGACGTACTGCTCAACCTCGAGCGACACGAAGGCGTTGATGTATCTGGGAAGAACTACAAGCCCGTTGTCAGAGCGGAGAGGAGTGCAATCCGCAAACTTGTCAACGTTTCGTCCGCTCACAAAGCCAAACTGCTCAAACACCTTAAAGGGAGCGTCAACCGTGAGACAGTTGATATTCATCTTACCCGTCTGCTTTATAATATGGTGAGAATAATTCTCTTTATTTATGGTCACTGCAATACGGTTGGGAGTATTGGTAACCTGAGTTACGGTATTAACAATAAGTCCGTTATCCTTCTTGCCGTCGTTGGAGGTGATAACGTAGAGACCGTAGCCAATCTTAAAGAGTGCGGTCAAATCGTTCTTGTTCTCCTGACCTTCACGCATTGCAAGCCACTCTCGAGTAAGCTCATCCGCAAGCGCATTAAGCTGTGCGGTGCTTTCATCGTTGAGCGTCGACATAATTTTTACGCTGTTTTCGGCAAAGGTAAGATTCTTACAGCCCTCAAGCATACCTCTCATAACCTTAGCGGCAAGAGGTGCCCAGCTTCCGTTTTCGATAAGTGCGACGGTACGGTTTGAATAATATCTTTCGGTGAGGTGGTTTATAAACTCACGCATAAAGGGGAATATCTCTGCGTTATAGGTGGTGGTTGCAAGAACGAGCTTGCTGTAACGGAAGGCATCCTCGACAGCCTCTGCCATATCACAGCGTGCAAGGTCATTGACAACAACCTTGGGACAGCCGTTTGCACGGAGTCTTTCGGCCAGCTTTTCAACAGCCTTTTTCGTATTGCCGTAAACCGAGGAGTAGGCAATAACGATTCCGTCCTCCTCGGGCAGATAGCTTGACCAGGTGTTGTAAAGGTTGATATAATAGCCGAGATTTTCGGTAAGAACGGGGCCGTGAAGCGGACAAATTTTTTCAATATCAAGACCTGCCGCCTTCTTGAGAAGAGCCTGCACCTGAGCGCCGTACTTTCCGACTATTCCGATATAATAGCGTCTTGCCTCGCAAGCCCAATCCTCCTCAACGTCAAGAGCTCCGAACTTGCCGAAGCCGTCTGCCGAGAAGAGCACCTTGTCGAGACTATCGTAGGTCACGATAACCTCGGGCCAATGTACCATGGGTGCTGTAACGAAGGTGAGAGTATGAGCGCCGAGTGAAAGGGTATCCCCCTCCCCTACGACGATTCTGCGGTCGGAGAAATCCGTACCGAAGAAATTCTTCATCATACCGAAAGCCTTATCCGATGAAACGATTGTTGCATCGGGATAAGCCTTTGCAAAATTCATAATATTTGCCGAATGGTCGGGCTCCATATGCTGAACGATAAGATAGTCAGGCTGTCTTGAGCCGAGTGCGGTCTGGAGATTGTCAAGCCATTCGTGAGTGAAGCCCTGATCAACCGTATCCATAACGGCAACCTTATTGTCAATTATAACGTAGGAATTGTAGGACATTCCGTTGGGAACGACGTACTGACCCTCAAATAAATCAATTCGATGGTCGTTGACTCCGATGTATTTAATATCCTTTGTAATATTCATATTGTGACTCCTTGTATTAATATATGCATATTCTACCATTTATTCCTTGAAATATCAATAGAAAATTAAAAACATTTTCCGTCACGGCAATCCTCTGCACCGCTACCTCTCCAGCAAAGCTCGTTGGGACATTGCTTCATTTCGAAAAAGCCTGCAATATTTGAGGTTGCGGTCTCGGCAATGTTCTCAAGAGCCTCCTCGGTGAGAAACGCCTGATGAGAGGTTACAATGACGTTGGGCATAGAAATAAGGCGTGCAAGAACCTCGTCATCCATAATGTGTCCCGACTTATCCTCGAAGAACAGGTCGGACTCCTCCTCGTAAACGTCAAGACAAGCCGCACCAACCTTACGGGATTTGATTGCACCGAGAAGTGCCTCTGCATCAACGAGTGCTCCTCTGGAGGTGTTGATAATAACCACACCGCGACGGCACCTTTCAAGGCTGTCAGCATCAATCAAATGATAAGTATCGTCGGTCAAGGGACAATGAAGTGAGATGACGTCGCTTTCGGAAAAGAGTCTGTCCAGCTCAACGTATTCGACTCCCTCAATGCTTGCAGGATACTTATCGTAGGCAAGCACCTTCATACCGAAGCCTCGGCAGATATCAATAAAAACACGACCGATTTTACCCGTTCCCACCACTCCGACTGTCTTTCCGTGGAGGTCAAAGCCCGTGAGTCCCGAAAGGCTGAAGTTATAATCACGTGAGCGTATATACGCCTTATGGATACGGCGAATTGACGTAAGAAGAAGCGCCATTGCGTGCTCTGCTACCGCATATGGAGAGTATGCAGGCACTCGCAAAACATGGATTTTACCGAAGGCGTGCTTTACGTCAACGTTATTGAAGCCTGCGCATCTGAGAGCTATAACCTGAGCACCGAAGTCACACAAGCGGTCAATGACATTGGCGTTTACGGTATCGTTAACGAATACGCAAACTCCGTCGTAGCCCTGCGCAAGCTCGACGGTATCCTCACAAAGCTTGGTTTCAAAGAACTTGTATTCAACCCCCATTTTCTTGCCGTATTCTTCAAAATAGCGCACGTCATATGGCTTGGTATCAAAAAATGCTATCTTCATTTTTGCTCCGTTATATATTAATTTCAAGTCCGTCATAAGCTACCCGAACGCCATGCTTTTCCATAGCCTCGGATACTGCATTATGCTCGGAATGATATTTTTTAGACAGATGGGAAACGAATATCTGTGAGGCAGTTTTCTTAAGGACTGCCGCCATTTCGACTATCATTCCCAAATTGTTATGCTCGAAAATTCCCGCGTAAGTATCAAAGCCGTAGGTGCCGTCAAGCACTATTGTGTGCACCCGTCTGTCAACAAGCATATGAAACACGTCGGGCATAAGCCACGCGCCGTCAAGTCCGTAATAAAGCTCGTTTTTACCGTCAGAAATCAGGAAGTGAGTGGTATAAGCCAACGCGTGATTGCCCTTGAGAGCGGTGACGGTGTAGTCTCCGACAGCCTTAGTCTCCCCGATTTTTAAGGAAATAAACTCCGCTCCGTTTTTTTCAAGCTCGGAGACGACCTCGCTTGAGAAATGATCCTCGTGAGCGTGTGTATTGATGATATATTTTATACGGCTTTTGTCACAGCCGAAGGTGTCAAGAGCCTCAAGGCATTGCGGATTGGGGTCGATAAGCAAAACGCCGTCGATAATTGATGAGGAGCATCTACG
>JAFYTG010000198.1 GCA_017558945.1 Clostridia bacterium | reverse complement strand
TCTCCTGCCTCGGTGAATGCGTCGTAGATAAGCTCGAAGCCTTCGGTGAGGTATGCTTCTTCACCGTCGGAGTAAAGAACGTAAAGCTCAAGACCCTCGGTGTCAAGCTCTTCACCAATAACGTATTCGGTCTTTGTGGGAGGAGTCATAATGAATGAGGATTCAATAATGCGAACAATTACGGTATACTCAAGAGTGAAGCCTTCGTAAAGAATGCTTACTGCAACCTCTCCTGCCTCGGAAAGATCAGCGTCAGCAATAAAGCCTTCGGTAACAACCTCGGAGGTACCATCCTCGTAATTTACGGTAAGCTCAAGACCCGTGATATCAAGCTCTTCGCCTGCCATATATACGGTCTTTTCTGCAGGAGCGGTAATGGTAACCTCGTTGATAGCCTTAGCGGATACGGTGAGAACTACGGACACGGACTTGCCTTCGTATGAAACGGTAAGCTTCGCACCTCTCGTCATAACCTCCGCGTCATAGGATACATCAAGCTCCTCAAGCTGAATTATCTCTTCTCTGCCACTATTATAAACAGCCTTGACGGTAAGACCCGTGAGGTCA
This sequence comes from Clostridia bacterium, assembly GCA_017558945.1. Classification (GTDB taxonomy): domain Bacteria; phylum Bacillota; class Clostridia; order Oscillospirales; family SIG627; genus RGIG6353. Next base: position 3,997 of record JAFYTG010000198.1, on the reverse strand, counting down.
ACCTCGTCACCTTCGTAATAGGTACCGTCAAGCTCCTTATCGGGAAGTGTGTTGAACTCAAGCACTTCAACTGCAAGCGGAGTAACTGATACGCCAAAGCTTGCCTCACATCCGCCGTAGACTACCGTAACGGAGGTCATATTCTCAAATGCAACATCACTACTCAAGGTATATCCTTTTTCAACGGAAATTTCAGTTCCGTCTCCTAAAATCGCAATAACCTCAAGTCCTGTAAGGTCGAGTGTGTCACCTTCGAAATATTCAGTTTTCTCAGGAGCGGTCTTGACCTCAATTCGTTCAAGACCAACTGCAACATCAACGGTTGCGGATTTATTCTGACGTGCCTTGATTTCAACGGTATAAGTACCCGAGGTCTGAGCAAAGCCATCAGGGGTTATAACCTCAAAGCTCGTAATCTCGTGCTCTGCTCCGTCGGAATAAACTTCGTATACGGTATAATCATTTTCTGATGCTGTTGCGCCAAGTGAATAAATCGTATTAGCCTCAGCGCGAATGCCCACAAGAGAATTTACTCTCTCATTGGTGGCAAGTGCTGCGGCATCAGTATTTGCGGGAGTGTCAAAGAAACCAACGTAGAACAGACGGAAGTACATATATCTGTCCTTTTCGGCAGCGGTATTATAATCGTTGGGAGTCTTATCAATTTCAGGGAAGGGTCTTATATCAAACGCACGAACCGTCTTTCCCGAAAGCTCGGGATACTCGTCAAGGAGATTAACAAGAATCTTATTGGGAGTGTATCCGTCAACTCTTGCATATCCATTGTACACGCTGCTCACGGTGTAAGGAGTCTCCTCCCCTACAACGTATATATCAACCGAGAATACTGAGCCCGCAAATGAGGTTGTTCCCATATTCTGAAGCTGATAGTTATAGTCAATTGAGAAATAGGGGTTATCATCAACCTTAAAATAATCTCTCGGAGCAAAGGTATACTTATACGAAACTGTATTAAGCGGTGTGGTTGTACCGATGCTAGAGGTAGGCTCATTCGTCTTATCCCAGTTACCCGGCCAAGTAGACCACTGTCCCTCAATAAAGCTTTGAGACTTAGTGTAAACGTACTCAGAAATCGTTCTGTCTGCAAACACGGGATTTACAGCAGGAACGATAAAGGAAACGTATGACGATGCGCCGTCGAGCTCGGTTGCCGCAAGGCGTACGTTATATACGCCCGCCGTCGCACATTCAATGAAAGCCTGTCCGTCTTCAACGGCTGTATATTCGCCACCGTCAAAGCTGTACTCATAGCTCTTTGTACCGTCAAGTCCGACAATCTTATAGCCGTTTACAATATATCCTGCATTTTTGTCAAGCTCAAGCTTGAGAGATTCAGGAGCGGGAATTGCATAAAGCTGAACTCTCCACTTGCTGTCGCTGCCGTTTTCAAGCTCCTCTGCACCGTCAGCACAGAAGTTATCAAGCTTGAAGGTAGGATAATTATTGCCCGTCAAAAGTACTGTTGATGGATTTGCCTCATATACGGGCCATACGGTGATAGCCGTAACAAAGCCCTTGGCATCGGCAGAAATAACGGTACTCGGATCTAAAGTAATGATACCCGTAGTATAATCAACGTCAATATCGTAATAGGGTACTTCACCGCCGGCAATATAAAAGCGAAAACGTGCGGTAAGAGTAGCGTCAGCCTCCCAAGGCCATTTAGCGCCGTAGCTTAACGCAAAGTCAACTGCAGTAAGGTTGGATACAGGGAACACCTCGTTATCGAGAAGTGCATAGCTCCACGCATAATTAAGACGGTCAGCGTAAACGGTCTTCCAATTCTGAACGTATCTAAGACGGGTATCACCGTCACCAAACTGCTTATCGGCAAGGAGCTGAGTGTATCCCGAATCACCTGCCGTAGTCCAGGTGCCTTGAACGAAGCCGTCTACCTCAGGGTCAACCTTACCCCAGTTAATACTTCCGAAGCCCTCTCCTCTTGCGATAATATACTGAGGAGCGCCTGCAACGTGAGTTGAATCGCCTGCAAGTCTTACAGCCCACACGCCGTTGGTTATTCCTTCGATCTCGGTAGAGCCTTCAGCAACCTCAGTCCACTGAAACGGATTAAGGTTTACCTTGGAATACTCATAAGGCTTTTCGGCATCAAGTCCCGTAATCCTGCCGTCAGAATATTCAAGACCGCTGACAGTCTCTTGGGCACCTTCAATCTTAAGCTCAAAAATTTTCGACGCTGCCTCGACGTCGTTGCCGAGAGCCTGAACGTAATAAGTGCCCTTGGTAAGACCCGAAATCTCAGTCACGCCCGAATAGGTTGTCCAGACCTTCTTGTCGGTGGAAATGCGGTAAGAGTTTGCAATGTCAAGTCCGATGAACTTATATTCGTTTTCATCGACGGGGGCAAGGTCGGGAAGAACGAAGGAGCTTTCCTTGAGCTCATAGCTTTTAAGTCCGTAATAGATAACGTAAGCCGACTGAGTTTCAGAGGTAGCGGTAACCTCCTCGTCGGGTATGCTGTAAAGATGAACGTACTTGATAGCGGTAACGTAGCCGTCAAGTTCGGCAGACGCGTTGATATTCACGGTTGACGAGGTTGAAGTCCAAGGAAATTCAAATACCGCAGGGTTCTCCATATCACCGTTTGTGTAAACGAGAATCGCACAGGTAGCTTTTCCGTCGGCAATGGGAGTTTTGGACCAGATATACTGGCTTATGTTCTGCGAGGAGGTTATTGCGGTCTTGTCAACGTCGAACTGCTCGTCAACGTCAAAAGCGTAGGTGTAGGCTACTACGTTGCGGCGGAAATACTCGCCCGCCAAGGCTCCGAGACCTACGTTTGCGGAATAGTTATAATAGTCACCGTCAGCAGCGTTTCTGCGATAGCTCGTATTAAGGCTTGCAGTACCTGCGGGAGACGGAATGGAATGAACACCGGACCAATAGCCCGCAACGGGAGTGGTGGAGACGTTATAATTACCGCCGTTTGCGGCAGGTGTCCAATTTTTGAGGTTGTCGTATGAGCCCTGAGTGGTCTTGGGCACTACAACGATCACTCTCTTGCTGGCGCTCTTGTCAGCCTCAGTGCAATAAATCTCATATACACCGCCCTTAAGGTTGCTGATTTCCTCAGCGTTTGTAACGCTGATAAAGTCATTGTCAAGTGAATGAACGGGAGCGTATGAATAAGTATAATTTGGATTGAGTCCGATTATTTTACCGTCGTGTATATCCGTTTCGGTACCGTTCCAGGTATCTGCAACGCCCTCAAGACCTAACGGAGGAGCGGTCATTTCATTAAGCTGAAGATACTGCGTCACAAAGGTGAGCGTAGTACCGTTCTGTGCAACCGAACCATCCTCGTTCTCCTTATAATAATCAGAGGATGCCATATAGAACATCTGAGGGTCGGAGGAATAGGGCTTATAAATAATCTGTGTGAGTGTCGGGTCACCCTGAAGCGCCTGAATATCATCCCAAAGGCTGTTATCCTTCACGGTTGCAAGTGTTGGTCTTAACGACCTTGTGGAGTCAAACCAAGGATAATCGCGCGTAACTGTCTGTCCGTCGTCCATAACGAGCGATATAGAGTAGGTTGCACCCCACATATTCGCAACTGACGCGCCTCCGACAAGAGTACGGGTAAAGGAAATTTCACCGTAGTTCTTGATTTTAACCTGCTCGGAGGTAGGAATATTATATACAAGCTGAATACCGTTGTTAATGCCGTTATGCTTTGAAATATTATCGGTAACGCCCGTTGACTTAACGGTTGTGTAGAAATAAAGGTCAGCACTTCCCTTTTCTGTCTCGGGAGCTACAACGTACCAACCGCCCTCGTCGGCGCTGTCGGGATCATAAGCGGCTGCATCGGCAGAGCCGTATCCTGTAAAATCATACCTTATGCTATCAGCAAAAGCCGTAACACAAAGCACACATACGAGTGCCGTAAAAACGGCAAGAGTGATAAGTGCGCGGCTATTCAAAAGCTTTTTCATAAGAATTTCTCCTTTAC
>JAFYTG010000197.1 GCA_017558945.1 Clostridia bacterium | reverse complement strand
CTGTTATCAAGCGTGACGGCAACGTTTACTTCAAGTTTGGTGCAAACGAGCTCAAGCTTCCCGCTGAAAAGGCTAATGATGAAAAGCTTCAGGAATATATCGGCAAGGAAGTTATCGCAGGTATTCGTCCTGAGTGTATCCACGACGAGCCTATGTACCTCGAGACTCTCTCCGATTGGGTTATTGATGCTCACGTTGACGTTACCGAGCTTATGGGCTCCTGCATCTACCTCTACGTAGTTGCTGAAGAGCAGAACCTCATTGCTAACGTTAATGCTCATTCCTCCTCTACCGTTGGAAGTGACATCAAGATTGCTCTTGACGTTAACAGACTCCACCTCTTCGACAAGGACACCGAAAAGTGCATCATCCACTAAGATAAACATAATACGGCAAGGCTTTAAAGCCTTGCCGTTTATTTTTTATAAGCCCCGTGTAATATGCGAAATTGCAGAAAGCACAGTCTGACATTCAGCCTCGGTATTGAAGTGAGAAACACTCAACCTCACAGCGCCGTCTGTATTCAGAAACGAGTGAGCAAGAGGCGAACAATGTAAGCCTCCCCGACTCGCTATATCAAATCCGTCAAGTAAGCTTGCCGTTTCGTCGCATTGTCTGCCTTCTATATTAAACAATACGATAGACACCGAATCCGACTCGGGAGCGTACACTCTCACTCCCGGAATAACGCTCAACCCCTCCGTAAGTATTTTACGGAGGCTTTTCGTTTTTTCAGCTATTGCATCACATCCGACGGATGTAACGTACTCAAGTCCCGCACCGAGCGATTCAATTCCGACAACGCCGAGAGTTCCCGCCTCAAGACGCTCGGGATACCCGTCGGGCATACCTTTCTCCCGTGACGCTATTCCCGTGCCACCGAAAATCAGAGGCTCGGGCTTACGGCGGCATTTTCTCGACAGAGCCATAAAGCCGCTGCCCGTTATACCGTAAAGCCCCTTATGACCCGAGGTACAGAGTATATCAATACCGCAAGCCTCCACGTCAATGCGTGACGAACCGAGACCCTGAGAGCCGTCAACCACGAAAAATACGTTTTTATCCTTACATATAGCGCCTACCCGTTCAACAGGAAGCCTCAAACCCAAGACGTTAGATGTATGGGTCATAACCACGACAGTTGGCTTTTCATCACCTTCAAGGCGTTCCAAAAGGTCCTTACACAAGACATTTTCGTCATATGTGCTCACGTCGAGAAAATCAAGTGTTATCCTCCCCTCACGCTCCATTCGGTAGAGTGGACGAAGCACAGAATTGTGCTCAAGAGGAGTTGTCAGTACTCTGTCACCCTTCCTCAGCGTGCCAAAAAGTGCAACGTTTAAAGCCATCGTTGCGTTATGCGTAAACGAAATATACTCAGGCTCTGTATTAACAAAATCGGCAGCCCTCTCTCTTACACGGAAGACCGCCATAGCAGTACGGCTTGCCTCACGGTGAGATGCTCTCCCGGGATTTGCAATGCATCCGTCAAGTGCTCTCTTTACCGCAAGCGTTACCGCTTCAGGCTTAGGATAGCTCGTAGCACCGTTGTCCATATATATCATACTAAATCCCACCTATTCCGTTTGCACGAAGGAGACTCACGACACTGACGCGTGCTTCCCCCTTAACGTAAACTCCCCATACACACCCCGACGGCTCACTTCTTTTGGAGACGGTACATTCTATCCCCTTTTCAGCAAGAAGTCTTTCAGCTTTGAGCGCCTGCGTCATACCTCCAAGGCTTATAAAAAATGACTCTTTGTTCGCCATAACCGTTCCTCCTGACAGGAAAGAACACACTAAAGCTTTGGTGTGTCATTTTCATTTTATGTTAATTCAGCTCTCCTTGTTCTTTACGGCATAAAAGTTTTTTCTAATTTAACATTTTTATTTGCTCATACCTATTTACAAATCGCCATAAGTTATGATATATTAATTATATATACTATTTTAAGGAGCAGGGTGAATAATGCAAGGAATATCAAACTTTTTCAGAGACCTTGGCAATCTGTTTTCTGGCTTTGGCTTCGTTGACGTAATTGACATCGTCGTCGTTGCCTTAGTGCTCTATTATCTGATAATATTCATTTACGACAGACGCGCAGGAAAGCTCGCAGTCGGCGTAGGCTTACTGTTTTTGTCACTTGCCATAAGTACAGCCTTTGAATTTAAGGTATTGGCGTATATGCTTAAGAATATTGTGCAGGTTGGAATTATTGCTCTGTTTATCCTATTTCAGCCCGAGCTTCGCACAATGCTTGAAAAAATGGGCAACGAGTCAGTGCGCAATCTCAAGCTTCGTGACAACAGCGAGGATACCGAGACAATCAAGATGATTGAAACTCTCGCAACGGCTGCCGAGGAGCTTTCGGCATCGGGTACCGGAGCACTCATCGTAATCGAGCGAGGCACAAAGCTTGGTGACACCATCAAGACGGGTATTGTCATCGACGCCGACGTCAACCTCTACCTCATCAAGAATATATTTTTCAACAAAGCGCCTCTTCACGACGGTGCAATGATAATCCGAGGCAACAGAATCCACGCCTGCGGATGCTTCCTTCCTCTCTCCTACAACACCGATATCATCCGAAACGTCGGCACACGCCACAGAGCAGCTATCGGTATGAGTGAAAACAGCGATGCGCTCGTTGTTGCAGTATCCGAGGAGAACGGAATTATTTCAATTGCTCAGGGCGGTAAGCTCACCCGTAACTTTGACAAGGCAGGTCTTATCAAGGAGCTTTCCGCAAACCTTCTTGAACCCCAGCGTACAAAGAAGAGACTTATTCCAAAGAGACCGAAGAAGGAGACGAAGGATGAATAACCTCAAGGCTGAATGGAACAGCACCAAAACAAAAAAGCTCATAATATTTATTTGCTCGGTCGTATGCTCGGTATTTCTCTGGATGTACGTTACAAGCGTTGAAAGTCCCACGTATGAGGCATCCTACACCAATGTGACCGTAACCTATGAAAACCGCGACGTTTTGCGCCGTGACCACGAATTATCGCTCCTTACCACCGCTGAATACACAACCGATATCAAGCTGTCGGGAAAGAAGAGCACCTTCAACAAGATAGACCCATCCGAAATCAAGGCATACGTTGACCTTTCGGCAATAACCGAGGCAGGCACCTACGAGCTTCCCATAACCATTTCCGCACCCGACGGTACCTCCGTCAAGGAATACGAGCCTCATCTTGCAACCGTCGTAGTTGACAAAACCGTTACCGTCGAATTTCCGATTGAAGCAAGCGTGACCTATTCAAATCTTCCCTCGGCATACTCGGTAGGAGATTATATTATCACCGATTCCTCATCCAAGGAGATAAAGAAGGTCTACGTCAGCGGTCCCAAGAGCGAGATCGATTCAATCGCAAGAATTGTTGCCACCGTTGACTTCGGCACAGTTGATTCAAGCGTTGAAACAAAAACAAACCTTATAATGTACGACAATCTCGGTGAGGGAATCGTAAGCCCCAACCTCAAGCTCAGCGTTGACTCGGTCAAGGTCAAGCTTCCCGTGTTTATGCAAAAAATTCTCAGACTCACCGTTGAGCAGGCGTATAATACCTTCTCAGACAATCAGATAATCTTCAAGGTTTCTCCATCAACGATTGCAGTATCGGGTGACCCGAAGGTGCTTTCCGAAATGGACACCCTCAGTCTTGACCCAATAAACGAAAAGAGCATAGGCACGAATTACACCACCACCGTCAACACGCTTATAAACCTCCCCGACGGAATTACCATTACAAGCGGAATTTCAACCGCAAGAATCACCGCAACGCTTGTTAACGTTGCCCGTAATACAGTAACCGTGCCTACCTCGTCAATCGCTCTCAAGAATCTTGAAGATAATCTCGTTTGCAAATTTGAGGATGACAAGATAACCCTTACCGCAATCAACTCTACCGAGTCTCCGATTGACGAAAAGGACGTTACCGTATCCCTCGATATGACGAATTACACCGAGCCTGGCACCTATACGGCGAGCGTTACCGCTTCAACGATTGACAGAATAAATCACGCTTACGTCATAGCTCAGGACTATGAGGTAACCTTCACGGTTAGTGAGAAATAAGGAGGAATTGCCATAAAGCTTCTCGTACGCAATATCTCCTTTCCATATACCCAAAACGAAAACGAGGCGGTATTCTCCGCACTTAAAAAGCAAGGACTCAAGCCGTCATCCTACACCGTTTACAAGCGGTCTGTGGATGCCCGCCGAAAGAACGATATACGCTTCGTTTTATCCGTAATATGTGAAGCCCCGAGCTTCAAGCCATCTTCAACGGTATCCTTGTTTGAGGAGGAAATATATCCCGATTTTAAGGCAAGCGCTACCGAGAAGAAAATGAATCCCGTGGTTTGCGGATTCGGACCTGCGGGAATGTTTTCAGCTCTTCTGCTTGCCCGTCACGGACTCTGTCCGACGGTTATCGAGCAGGGTGACGACATTGACACCCGAGCCTTAAAGACTGACGGCTATCTTAACGGCAAAAGCCTTGACCCTCTGTCAAACATTCAGTTTGGCGAAGGCGGTGCAGGTGCATTTTCCGACGGAAAGCTCATAACGAGAATTAACGACAGCCGTTGCTCCTACGTGCTGAATACACTTTGTGAGCACGGTGCTCCAAGTGATATCACGACTCTTGCTCATCCTCATATAGGCACAGACCTGCTTCGCGAGGTTGTAAAGAGCATAAGACGTGAGATAGAAGCTCTCGGCGGACGGGTGCTATTCCGTCACAAGCTCGTCGATCTTGAGGAAACGTCAAACGGATGCCGTATCACGCTATCATCGGGAGAGGTCATGAACGCTCCCGCAATCTTTCTTGCAACGGGTCATTCAAGCCACGATACCTATCGTATGCTTCTGTCACGAGGAATGGAAATCGTCGCAAAGGACTTTTCGGTCGGAGTGAGAATAGAGCATCTGCAAAGGGAGGTTGAAAAATCCCTTTACGGCAGAGAGCGTGACGAAAACGACATTTTGCCAAAGGCGGAATACTCGGTATCCTACCGAGAAAACGGACGAGGCTGTTACTCCTTTTGTATGTGTCCCGGAGGTCTCGTTATGGCGTCCGCAAGTGACGACGGCTCGATAGTTACCAACGGTATGAGCTATCACGCGCGTGACAGAGTAAACTCAAACAGTGCACTCGCTGTATCCGTTTTGAAATCGGATTTCGGTGACAATCCCCTTTCCGCAATTGAATTTCAACGCAATATCGAAAGACGCGCCTTTGAGCTGTCGGGAGATTTCCGCGCTCCTGCTCAAACGGTTGGAGATTTTCTTGACGGCAGACCGACTACTGCGTTTATCGGGGCTCAGCCCACGTATCCTCACGGAGTAATTGGATGTGAGCTTGACCGAGTTTTACCTCAATTCGTGTCGGATATGCTAAAAAACGGTCTTAGACGCTTTGAGCGTTCTCACTCGTTTTTCTCTGACAAAAACGCACCGCTTACGGGTGTTGAGACTCGTACCTCATCCCCCGTGAGAATCGCAAGAGGAGATAATCTTACCGCTTGCGGCTTTAAAAGAGTCTATCCCTGCGGTGAAGGTGCGGGGTGGGCAGGAGGCATTACAAGTGCCGCAGTTGACGGGCTTAAGTGTGCCGAAAGTTATCTTAAGGGATAAAACGATTTATCCATTGTGACAAAAATGAGTTTACAAATATTTTTCGGAGTTGTATAATGACTAAGGAAGGAACGGTTACGAAAACAGAAAACGGCTTTGCAACGGTGCTTGTCAAAACGCAGAATGCGTGTGACGCTTGCCGTGCCGAGTGCGGAGGTCATTGCGATAAGGCAAGGCTTGAGACGGTTACCGTAGTGAATAAAATTAACGCTGAGGCAGGTGACAAGGTACTGCTTTACTCGGACACGAAAACGGTTATGCTATGGGCGGTGCTTGTATTTGTTTTGCCTATTGTTGCTTGTTTTCTTACTGTTATCCCGATGTATTCATATACCTCCTCCCCTATCCTACTGACACTGACGGGGCTCGTCACCTTTTTCGGTGTTTTTGCAATACTTAAATTTATCTTCCGTAACAAAAAAGACTCCGACGTCTTTGAAATAAAAGAAATTCTAAAAGGAGCGCATGACAATGAAAATTCTTGAAAAATCCTATTACGCAAGACGTATCTCTCCAATTGACGGTCATTATACCTTTGGCTATTACGACCTTCAGCCCTTTAATAAAAACCTTCACCTCGTTCATAAATTCCCCTT
>JAFYTG010000196.1 GCA_017558945.1 Clostridia bacterium | reverse complement strand
TTTTCAAGTGTCTACTCTAAGGGGATTATATCATTTTTACAGCCTCAAGTCTTTATATTTTTTCGAATGCCTTTACGATGCTCTTATATTGCGTACGAGCCATCTTATAGCGGGAATCGTAGTAGGAGGAGAAGTTGGATTTGCCGTCTGCCATCATAGACTGAAGCATAAAGGTGAAGCCCTGCGAGCCTCCGTATACGTAGCCGAAGTCGAAGGCTCTGCCGTCGATTACAAGGTCCATAACCTCCTTTGATTCGGAGTCGCGGAGGTATCTTGTCTTGAGTGCAATCTCATAGAGAGTGGGGGTTACCGTCTTCCAGGTTTCCGCCGAAAGAGCCTCGGTGATGATTCCGACGAACTCGGTGTCCTTGACGGTCTTGGGTACTGCAAGCACCGTATGGATGCCGTCAGCCATCGTCATATATTTTTCCTGACTCTCGTCGTACTTCGGATAGGGAAGTATGCCGTAATCGTCCTCAAAGTCACGGAGTCCTTCGCCCGTCGGAGAGCTGAGTCCCGAGGTGCAGAATATACTCTTTCTTTCAAGGAAGCGCTTGTAGGATATGCCCTTTTCGTTATAATACTGAGTGTTGTAGTAAACGCCGTTAGTGTTATTCAAAAAATCATAAAGCCCCGAAACGATGGAGTCTATCTTGTCGGTCTTGACAACGATTTGAGGAATGCCATCGGCATCCTTTTTGCAGATGGGGTTGTCAAATGACCAGAGATAAGTGTTGAGGCAGGAGCCGTGGTCGTGATAGAAGCCGTAAAAGTCGTTTTCGTCACGAATATCGTTTCCGTCGTCAACGTAGATATCCTTGACCATTTCCTGAAGCTTATCGAAGGTCCACTTTCCGTCAAGAACAAGCTTGTAAATGTTTCCAAGCTCGTAGGAGGCTGCGAGGTCCTTGTTGAAGAGCATACAGTAGGTAGAGGTGATTGCCGTAAAATTGAGGTCGGAAATTGCAATGGGACACTTATCGGCAACCGTCAGCTCGTTTACTGTTGAATCTGCCCACCAGGGCTTTGAAAAATCGACGTGCTCTATATCGTACCAGTTGAGAAAGAGCTTTTTGGTAACCATACTGCCCGTGTTGATGGACATACCGAGGAGAAGGTCAAATTCGTCACTGCCCGAAAGCACGGTCTTTGAAACGTAGTCGCCAACCTCAAGATAGGTTGCCGAATAAACGACCTCAAGCTCTACGTTGAAGCGGTTTTCTACCGCTTGATTTCTTGCAAACTTTGCGTCAACGAGAAGCTTGCCCTGATTTCTGTCCTCTTCCTTTACCTCGACCTCGTCCTTGATGTGAGTGACTATACGGAATTTTCGTCCGCCGTAATCCTTCTCGGGAAGGTTGTCGGATACGAGGCTTCTCTCATAGAAGATGGAGCCGTCGTCAACAGCCTGACCGCCTTGCTCGGTCTTGCTCTCGTTTTCCTCTTCTTTTTTGCAGGAGAAGAGAAGAGTCATGCTCGATACAAGCATCAAAAGTGCCATAAGCATACATAAAATTCTTTTCATAGCATTTTACTCCTTTTTTATCTATTTTCATTTTAGCACACTTCTTTAAAAATTGCAACAAAAAAGAGGCTTTTCAGCCTCTTTTTTTGCAATTTTAAAGCTTGTCAAACGCCTTAACTATGGTCTTGTAGTGAAGTCTTGCGGACTTGAAGCGGGTGTTGTAGTAGGACTCGAAGTTGGAGTTGCCGCTACCCATCATCTTCTGAAGCATAAAGGAGAAGCCCTGCCATCCGTCGAAGATGTAGCCAAAGTCGAAGGTACGTCCGTCGATGATAAGGTCCATAATTTCCTTGGACTCGGAGTCACGGAGGTATCTGGTCTTGAGCGCAATCTCATAGAGAGTGGGAGTTACGGTCTTCCAGCTTTCTGCCGAAAGAGCCTCGGTGATGATACCTACGAACTCGGTATCCTTTACGGTCTTGGGCACTGCGAGTACGGTGTGATAGCCGTCCGCCATAGTCTTGTATTCAGCCTGATTTTCATCATACTTGGGATAAGGGATGATACCGTATTCATCCTCGAAGTCACGGAGCTTTTCACCCGTGGGAGCACCGAGCGAGGAGGTGGTGAATATTGCACGCTTTCCGTAGAAGAGGGAGCCTGCAATGGATTGCTCGTTTATCTTGTCTCCGTCAAAATATACACCGTCGGTGTTGTAGAACATATCGTAAATGTCGGTAACGATGGAGTCGATCTTGTCGGTCTTGATGGCAATCTGAGGAATACCCTCCTCGTCCTTTGCGCATACGGGGTTGTCAAATGACCAGAGGTAAGTGTTAACGCAGGAACCGTTAGCGTGGGAGAGACCGTAGAAGTCATTCTCGTCGCGCTTGTCGTTACCGTCGTCAACGTAAACGTCCTTAACCATTTCCTGAAGCTTGTCAAAGGTCCACTTGCCGTCAAGCACAGTGCCGTAAATGTCGCCAAGCTCGTAGGAGGTTGCAAGATTCTTGTTGAAAATCATACAGTAGGTGGAGGAAATTGACGAATAGTTGAGGTCGGAAACTGCGATGGGACACTTGCCGTTTACGGTAAGGTCGGTAGCGTTTGCTCTTGCCCACCAGGGCTTGTCGAAGTTAATATGCTCAATGTCATACCAGTTGAGGAAGAGCTTCTTTGTAACGAGCTTACCCGTGTCAACCGCCATACCGAGAAGGAGGTCAAATTCATCGGAGCCGGCAAGAACTGTCTTGGAAACGTAGCTGGTAACCTCGGAATAAGTACCTGAGTATACTACCTTTACGTTTACACCGAAGCGGTTTTCAACTGCTTGGTTACGGGAAAACATTGCATCCTTGATAAGATTTCCCTGATTTCTGTCCTCTTCCTTGATGATTACTTCACTTTCGATGTGAGTTACGACACGGAAGTCGCGTCCGCCGTAATTAATCTCGGGAAGGTCATCGGAAACGAGGCTTCTTTCATAGAAGATTGAGCCGTCGTCAACTACTGCGCCGCCCTCGTTGCCTGAACCGTCGGGCTTCTTTTCATCGTCCTTTTTGCAGGAGAAGAGAAGAGTCATGCTCGACACAAGCATTAAAAGTGCCAGAAGCATACATAAAATTCTTTTCATAGCATTTTACTCCTTTTAACTAATATCAATATTAACATTATAATATCAATATATCATAAAATCGTAATTATTTCAATACTTTTTGTAAATTCTTGCTATACTTTACAGCTTTTTATCAATATTTGTATCTGAGCATATTCCAGGAGTGCTTTTTTAAAACCGTGGCTCTGTTCGGATCAACCGCTTCCGGATGAATTTTCTCGTCGTTTATAGAGTTTGTTGCGTTTAGGTCATCCGAATAGATGCGTATATGCTCAACGAGTCGGTATTCTCCGAAATCCTCAATTGTTGCATCGAGCTCCATATCCTCGTCGAGTGAACGATTGACGGCGAATATTACAATTTCACGCTTTTCCTCGTTATGAATTACAGAGGAGGCAAGATACGGAATGTCAGAGTGCTTCGAGGTGGAATACGTATCGCAGTATATTGCCGTTTTCATGGCTTCTCCTCTGCCGTTTTTAGACATAAGCTTGAACGGATAGAATATGGTCTGTCGCCAAAGCCCTCCACCGTTCTCCGTCATTATTGGCGCAATAGCGTTCACAAGCTGTGCAAGACATGCGATTTTTACTCTGTCGCAGTTATTTTGCAGCGTCATCATCATCATACCTATCACGAGCGCATCTGCAAAGGTATATTCACATTCAAAAAGGTGAGGTGCCTTTTCTACCGCTTTGGGCTCGGCAACGAGACCCTTTCCGAATATATTCCATTCGTCAAAGGACAGCATTATTCTTTTGCCCGATTTTTTATACGCCTTAATTGAATCACACATAGCTAAAACGGATTTGATATAATCGTCCATATCGCAAGGCTTTGCGAAAAAGTCTGCGATATTGTCATCCGATCCGTAATATTGATGAATCGAGAGATAGTCAACAAGCTCGTACGCATAATTCAATACGGTGAGCTCCCATTCTCCGAACCGCGGCATTCCACGGTGTGAGCTTCCGCAAAGGATCAGCTCTATGGACGGGTCGACAAGCTTCATCACCTTGGCGCAGTCTACGGCAAGGCGTCCGTATTCGTCGGGAGTTTTTCTGCATATTTGTCCAAGACCGCCCATTTCGTTTCCGAGACACCATGTCTTTATTCCGAAGGGCTTTTCAAATCCGTTTTTACGACGCTTGTCAGCCCAATAGGTCGGAGTATCCGAGTTGCAGTATTCAACGCATTCGCGTGCTTCATCCGCTCCTCTTGTACCCATATTTACAGCCATCATAACCGACGTGCCCGCTCTTTTTGCCCATTCCTGAAACTCGTCTATGCCAACCTCGTTCGTTTCAATGCTTCTCCATGCAAGATCGAGCTTGGTTGGCCTTTGGGCTTTATCTCCGATTCCGTCCTCCCAATTATATGCGGAAAGATAATTGCCTCCGGGATATCTCACTATGGGGACGTCAAGCTCCTTGACCGCTTCAAGCACATCTTGTCTGAAGCCCATATCGTCAGCCGTTTCGTGCTCGGGGTCGTATATTCCGTTATACACAACACGCCCTATATGCTCAACGAATGAGCCGTACAGTCGGTCGTCTATTTTGCCTACCGTAAAATTTTTATTTATAATTATTTTTGATTTCATATACTGTTACTCCATCTCTATATCGTTATAGTACATCCCTATGGTAAACCATTTTAATCCTATTGTCAAGTGCCGTTAAAAATATATTGCATTTATTTTGAAAAAATGTTAAAATGTCGATATCGAACGAAACGGAGTAAACGATATGAAAATGACTGTCGCAGAAAAAATACACTCAAGGAAAATAACCCGTCCGAATTTCATTTATAATATTCTCGGCTTTGTATGGAAGAGCTTTGTCGCGCCGAAGTATAACGCTCATTATATTGTCAAGAGCGACCCGAGAGAGTGCCGTGAGCCTTATATCTTTATAAGCAATCACGCCTCCCGTCTTGATTACATATTCACGGGCATACCGAATCTGCCCAACCGTATGAATTACGTTGCGGGCTACAACGAGTTTCACCGCTCGCATCTCGCACTCGTTTTCAGACTTTTAAGGGTTATTCCGAAAAAGAATTTCACTCCCGACCTTTACGCAATGAAGTCTATTACGAGAATTGTGCGTGACGGCGGCAATATATGTATTTTCCCCGAGGGAATGAGCAGTATTTCGGGCGCAAATCAGCCCATCGTGGTAGGCACGGGCGACCTCCTGAAGCGCCGTGGCGTTGCCGTTTATTATTCGGTTATAAAAGGCGGTTATCTTACCTGCCCGAAATATAATCTCCGTGACCGCGTGGGTCACATTGAGGTGGAGGTAGACAGACTCTTTACTCCTGCGGAGCTTAAAGCTCTGACAGCCGAGGAAATAGAGGATATTATCAACGAGAAAATATATCACGACGATTATGCGTGGAATCTCGAAAAGGGATATCACTACGATATAGGTGACAGCGGTGCGGAAAATTTAGAGGACCTTCTTTTCTGGTGTCCGAAATGTAACCGTCAGCACACCATGAAGAGTGAGGGAAATAAGCTTTGGTGTACCGAATGCGGTAACGGAATGACCTTGAAGGATACCTACGAAATGGTACCGCTTGACGATACCTGCGTAATTCCGAAAACCCAGACCGAGTGGTTTAATATGCAAAGAGCCGTCATTCGCGAGGAGGTCAAGGCGGAGGGCTTCCGTCTTGAAGCCGACGTAAAGCTTGGTATGCTTCCCGATTTTGAGACTCTCAAGGAGCAAAAGACCTCCGAGATAGTGGGAGAGGGAAGGCTTGTGCTTGACCGTGAGGGTCTTACCTATACGGGAACGAAAAACGGTGAGCCTTGGGAGTTTCACCTTCAGTCCACCCACCTTTCAACCTACGGAATGTGTACCGACGTTTCTCGCTTTTATACCTTTGTGAACGGTGAATTCGTCGAGTTTTATCCCTCTGAGCGCGTAGTTGAAAAATTCTTTATTGCCACCGAGGAGCTTCATCGATTCAACGGCGGTATGTGGAAGGATTTTAAGTGGAATGACTGATGTACAAAAGCGCCTTTTTGAATTGCAGGATTTGAAATACCGCAGGTTTCATTCGGCTCTCGTTCCGACGGTTGATCCCGATAGAATTATAGGCGTGCGCGTGCCCCTTATCCGCTCGCTTGCAAGGGAGCTTTTTGACCGCGAATTTTTACATACCCTACCGCATTATTACTACGATGAAAATATGCTTCACGCCTTTATGATATCAACGCTTGATTATGAGGAATGCGTTGCCGAGCTTGATAGATTTTTGCCTTATATTGATAATTGGGGAGTGTGTGATTCACTCCGACCGAAATGCTTCAGAAAAAATACCGACAGACTCATTTTTGATATTGAGCGTTGGATTTCATCGTCTCATCCGTATGCGGTACGCTTCGGTATTGAAATGCTTATGGTATGGTATCTTGAGGATGATTTTAAAATTGAGTACGCCAAGCGTGTGGCAGAGATTTGCTCGGATGAGTATTACGTCAATATGATGCGTGCGTGGTATTTTGCAACCGCTCTTGCAAAGCAGTATGATGCCGTTTTGCCGCTTCTTGATATGCTTGACGAATGGACTCGGCTTAAGACGGTGCAAAAGGCTTGCGAAAGCTATCGTATAACGGATGACCGAAAGATGTTTTTGAGAGGATTAAGATAAAATATGGAAATCGCATATAACAAGAGCTTGAAGCTTTTTGACAGCGCCGATATAATCGTTGCGGGCGGAGGTCCTTCGGGCGTTGCAGCATCCGTTTCTGCCGCAAGACTCGGAAAAAAGGTTATTTTGCTTGAGCAATCGGGTACTCTCGGAGGCGCGAGCATTCTCTCGATGGTTGCCGAGCTTATGAATTTTGACGACGGCGAGAATTTTGTGTCCAACGGAATCGGACGTGAGGTTTTTGAAAGGCTCGGACTTGAAATCCGTGAAAAACGCGAATGGCATAACGTAAGATACGAGGAGCTTAAGCGGGCTTATGACGATATGGTCGTCGAGGCAGGCGTTGAGGTTATGCTTTATACCCGTATAGTTGACGCCGTTTGCGACGGCGGACATATTTCGAGCGTTGTCGTTTCGGGCCCCGACGGACTTTTTGCGCTCGAGGGAAAGTGCTTTATCGACTGTACGGGCTCGGGTAGTCTCTCGGTATTTGCAGGTGCTGATTATGAGTACGGTGACGAAAACGGTAATACTATGAGTGCCACCATTTGTACCCTTTGGGGCGGTGTGGATTTTGATAAAAAGATATGGGATGCCGAGCATTATCATAAGGCGTATGAGGACGGTGTATTTTCGCAATACGATAGCGTGCTTCCGGGTATAAAGAGAAATTATCCCGAATTGAACGTTGGCGGAGGTAACGTCGGTCATTGCTTCGGAGTTGACGACAGAGACGTTAAAAGTCTTACTCAGGCAATGCTCAAGGGCAGAAAAATTCTTGCCGAGTACGAGCACTATTACCGTAATTACGTCGACGGATGCGAGAAGGCAACGATTATCAAGAGCGCTGATTTTATCGGTATTCGTGAGTCACGCAGAATTGTTTGTGAGTATATGCTTACTCGTGAAAGCTTTCATTCGACCGAGCCCTTTTACGATGAGATAGGACGGTATTCTTATCCCGTCGATATTCATCCGATGACTCCCGATAAGAGCGGTATGAGTGGCTTTTCCAAGGCTATTTCTATGAGACATCGTGACGGGGAAACGTACAGTATTCCTTACCGATGCCTTGTTCCCAAGGGAGTTGACAATTTGCTTGTTGCAGGCAGATGCATAGGAACTGACAGAGCAATGCAGGCTTCGACAAGGGTTATACCTTGCTGTTATATCACGGGTCAGGCAACGGGTGTTGCCGCCGCTGTGTGCGTTGAGGATGGTACGGCTTGCCGTGAGGCTGACGTTGAAAAAATCAGGAGGCTCATTGCGGAGCTGTAAAAAATTCCAAGAGCGTTTGGTGGGATACTCGGTTAAGAGTATCCCGCTGTTTTTTGTATATAGGGTGTATAGAAAAGGACGAGGAATTTTATAATTCCCCGTCCTCTGTTGAATTAAAAATCGGACTTCTGTCTCTCCGCTCTTGCTTTAGTCTCTGAGTATGGCTTTGGCGGTTTTAATTATTTCTGCAATTTTAATAAGCTCACGGTCTGTGCAATCGGCAAGAAGTGACTCTATCGTATCGTTCGAAACGTGAGAGCTTTTTACAAGATTTCCCCATACAAGCTCATCAAGTGTTTTCTCTAAAGCATTTGCGATGCTGATGAGGGTTGGCAGACTTAATTTTGTTGCAGCTCTTTCGATGTGAGAAAGGTTTGATGGCTCAATACCCGATTTTTCTGCAAGCATTGCTTGTGTCCACCCCTTTTCCAATCTTGTCTCTTTTATTCTTTTGCCTATAATCGTGTAATCCAAATTCATCATTTTAACCTCAACAACTTTCATTAAGGTTATTGTATATCCTAATGGGATATGTTAAAATAATGTATATATCCTAATAGGATATGCACTAATGATTATTTACAAAAAAGAGGTTAAATATGACGTGTACATTTTTTTGGACACAAGGATACACCGCTCAAATAAACCACAAAAAAACAGTACTCCAAACGGAGTACTGTTTTTTTTGTGGGGTGAGTGATGGGATTCGAACCCCCAACAAAACGCTATATATAGAGCAAAAACCGACTTACTACATCAAATTTGCATTATTTGTTCAAAAAATCATTCAATTTTACAGCATATTCTTGCTGTCTCGCTTGTCTGATATGAGTGTAAATATCCTGCGTCATTGATATTGTACTGTGCCCCAAAAGATACTGTGCATCCTTTGGCTCAAGCCCCGCCTCAAAAAGAATTGTAGCGTAACCGTGTCTTAGCTGATGCGCGGTAACGGAGGTGTTGTATCTCCTCTGCCACTGCTTCCATTTTCTCTGAACCATGGAATCGTGCCAGAGCTCGCCTTTGTTGTTCGGAAAGATAAGTCCTGTTTTAGACCTATCGAGCCTTGCGGCGAGCTTGTCGAGGAGAACGACGTCTCTGTGACCTGCTTCGGTTTTAGTTGATTTGATGTATGGTATATTTCCTTTAAAGCCAACGGCTTTATTGATGTGAATAACTTTTTTCTCCCAATCTATATCCTCGTACGTAACGGCGAGAGCCTCACCGCGTCTGCACCCGGTATAAAGGAGAAAGAACGGAAACAGCCAATCGCTGTTTTCAACGATTTCAAATTCTTTATCCGTAGGGAGCTCGCGCTTCTTCTTTGGGAGTCCCTTCGGAATCTGAACGGCTGAGCAGGGATTGTAGGTTATATCTCCGTTGATTATTGCTACGTTGATAATCATATTTATAACGTTAAGCTGTGTGGAGATAACCTTTTGCGAGTATTTCTTGTCCTGCAAGGACTTGAGAAGCTTTGTAACGTCCTGCGGTGTTATGTCCTTGATCCTCTTGTCGTCAAAATATTCAACCGCACACAGAAAGCGCGCGTTATATCCGCTCATCGTAGAGGGGACGACCTTTTGCGAATGCTCCTCCCACCATTCCTCAGCAACCTCTCGGAACAGTCTGCCCTGTTCCGTCTCACCCTGGTAGTCTCTAAGCTTCTTGAGAACCTCTGCCTTGGTTTTGCCGTAGAAGTATTTTCTTTTTCCGTTGATTGTGATAGCCTCCTGCCAGAGACCGTCAGAACGTCGTGTCATAGCTCACCCGATAATTTGGAAATCCTTCCTCTTTTGCAATGCAAGAGAGGATTTTTTGTTTTTTTCGACAATTGTACAAGAAATTCGTTTTTTCGACAGTATGTCCTTGTTATATTTATTTATCGCCATAATTGGTAAAAAATAGCAAATTGGCATTTTATCCCCTCTTACACCTTGAGAAGAGGGCTTTTTTACTCTATCGGCTATTGTAATTCATATAAATAGCGAAGTAAAAAACAAAGGCGGTGATAATGTGAAAAACACGGACGTTATCTACAAAAAAGAAAATTTGCAGACAGATGTTCAAATTCTTGCGCTTTGGAAGACCCTTTCCGCAAGGGAAAAGAAAACGGTACTTAATAAGCTCAAGAAAAAGGTCAGACACAAAAGGGGAGAGCGATAAGCTCCTCCTTTTGCTTTATGTGAAGAAAAGCAAAATAAACATTGACAATATCACGGTATCGTGATACGCTTATACTAAGCACTTAAGTGAAAGGAGAAATAAAATGCTTCACAAAATAAAAAGTGTTCAGGCTTTGCCGAATTATATGCTCAGCATACAGTTTTCGGAGGGCATAACTAAAATATACAACGTCGAACCGCTTTTTGATAAAAACCCGATATTCAGAGGTCTGAAGGACTCTCCGTTGTTTGAGGATGTCGCCGTTGACGTGGGTGGCTACGGCATTATATGGAACGACGATATAGATATATCGTGCGACGAGCTTTGGCTTAACGGAACGTGAGTACGGCCTGCACATATCGTAAATAATGTGATAATTTTCCCTCTTGGCTACGGCTGAGAGGGATTTTTTAAAAAATAGCAAATTTGCTATTGACAAATTATAGCGAATATGCTATAATAATAACAGAAATGATTAAGGAGATAAAACAATGCCTGAGCTTAGCCGATTTTACAACATCATAGTAAGAATGCAATACAATGATATTGGACAACATAACAAATCTCACATTCACGTGCAATATGCCGAGTATAAAGCAGTTATTGCTTTGGACGGTGAAATATTAGCCGGGGAAATGCCGATAAAACAATTCAAATTAGTGTCGGCTTGGATGGCGATTCACGAGGAAGAGCTTTATAAAGCCTGGAATGATGCCGTTCGCGGAATACCGTTTGAAAAAATTGAGCCATTAAGATAAGGGGTGATATAATGTATATCGAAAACGGAATAGTATATGCGGGCGAGAGGGCAAAGCCTCTTGAGGTTTGCGGAGTCAAGCCGCTTGATAATTATAATTTATGGGTTCGGTTTAATAACGGAGAAACGAGGATGTTTGATTTTACCTCTCTCTTGTCGGCTCCTGCTTTTGCTCCGCTCAGGGATATTGAAATCTTTAAGGGAGTATATATTGATTACGGTTGTCCCGTGTGGAATGACGGCGATATAGATATTGCTCCCGAGTATTTGTATGAGAACGGCAACGTTGTCGGAGGTGAAGCGAATGCCTGAAGACTGTTCGCGTATCATTGACCGTCTCATCGAGGAACGGCATAACAGAGGAATGACTCAAAAGGAGCTTGCCGAGGCGACCAAGCTCACTCAATCAGTTATTGCTCGTTTTGAAAGCAAGAAGGCTACCCCTCAGCTCGATACACTTCTTAAAGTAACCCAAGCACTTGAGTGCGAGCTTGAGATTGTATCGTTAAAATAATGTTATAATTTCCCTCTTGGCTACAACCGAGAGGGATTTTATTTTCTTCTTTCAATTACAGTCTTTATGAGGTCAAGGAGCCATTGTTTATCTTCTTCGGAGAGGGTAGAGAGGATTTGAAGAAATTCGTTATCTATGGACGAAGGCGAACTGGGAACGGCAGGAGTGTTTGATTCCTCCCACCCCATAAGGCTTGCAGGAGTGGTGCGCAGAGCTTTTGCGATTGGATTTAAAATATCCAACGGCAGACTCTCTATGTCACCCTTTTCGTATCTGTAAATGGTTGAGCGGTCTTTACCTAAAATCGAAGCCAAATCATCTACACTTATGCCTAATTCTTTTCGTCGGAGCTTAATTCTCTCTCCTATATGCATATAAATATCACCCTTTACTTTTACATTATACACTAACTTTCGCAAAATTGCAACCTCAGAAAGAAATTTTTTTGCATTTTTGCAAAAAAGAGGTTGACAAATCTAAAAGTGTGTGATATTTTATAATTGTCGCATATGTGCGACAAGGAGGTTGTTTAATGGATACTAAAAAGTTAAAAGACAAAATATTAAATCTTGGGATGAATGTCGAAGGCGTGGCACGAAGTATAGGCGTTGATAAGAGCTCTTTTTATAGAAAGCTTAACGACGGCGAAAAGTTTACTGTTGGAGAAGCGCGTCGTATTAAAAATGTCCTTTCGCTTTCCGACGAGGAAGTAAAAGAATTTTTTTTGCTCTAATAGTCGCATAAGTGCGACAAAAATTAAAGCTGAAGGAGATGATTAAAAATGGACTTAGAACTAAACGAGAGAGGTCTTCCGATATGTGTAACAGGGGCGAATCCGAGTGGGTTGTGTTCTTGCTGTCACACGGACGGTATAAAGTGTTGCTCTGCCTGCAAAGACAAGGATGATTGTAACATTGTATGCGGATACATTTATGAAAGTTTGGTGATGAAAAATGGATAACCCATGGCGAATGCGGTGTTATTACTGTTTGCAATATAAATGTGGCACCTGTCCATACACGAACAGGAAAGTAGTGCCAAAAAAGTGCAAGTGGTTTGCACCGCCAGAATGTGCAACGAGTGGATTTTCAACATTTGAGAAGGTAGTAATTGCAATCATAATAATATTTGTTGCAACAATTCTAATGCTTTATGTAGCAGCTCTAATATCGCTGGCACTATTGGAGTGACTGATATATCTAAGGCAATTGCAGGAAGAGGGATAAAGGGTAGGTGGTAAAAATGGGCAATAAAAAAGAATAACGGTCGCCGACTAAAGAACCGTTATTCTACAAAAACATATAGCGGAGAGGGAAAACGTCCTGCGTTCCCTTCCGCTGACAGTATAACACGCAGGGCAGAATAAGTCAAGGAGAAAATATGAAAAAGATTATAGCGGCGGCATTAATAGCCGCGGCCTGCGTCGAGCTTATAAAGCTCATAAAGACGTTACTGTTCAAGGCTTACTACAAGCACAAAAGCAAAAAGAATGAGTCTGATAATAAGGACGAGAAAGGACGGAAGCAATAATGGCTGAAAAAAAGGATTACAGAGACAACCTTGAAAGATTGTCACAAAAATTTGATGGGGAGCTTATCCCCTACATAGATGCTCTCGGATATATCGGCTGCACCAGAAAGCAAATTGATAATGATAAGAGCTTCCCGCGGAAGAAGGTAGGAGGACGAATTTACGTCAGTGTGGTCGCACTTGCCAAATGGCTGAGTTGTTAGCATTCATATTGATCCTCGGGGCGCTTTTGCTCCCCGAGGTAATAAACAGGAGGTAAAAATGTTAGAGGTATTATTTATTCTTATCGTTACCACCGTCGGCCGTCTGTTCACGTCAGACGAGGAATTTCGCAAAATCGAGAGGGCAGAGCTTCGTCGGGGACTTATCGACGGCTCTGTTGAAGCGAATATGAGGAGGGGAAGTAAATGAAGGCGAATATAACCGCCACGGAGCTGAGAAACACCTTCGAGGCTTGTATCGAGGGCTTTTGCCTTGACGTAAAATGCCCCTTCTATATCGGTTGTGACCGTTGTGACAGGAATAAGCTGCACAAGGAGGTTCTCAAGCTGGTTGACAGATTATTAGAGAAAGAAGAATCGAGAAAAACGTTAACCCGTCTTATCCTAACTAATTTCAAGCGCAAGGATTTGCGACCGTGTTTGTTTCGTATAAAAAGCATCCGCCGAGAGCGGAGAAAATAAGGAGGTTTTTAAAATGGAAAAAATTCATTACAAGGAGTATCCGAAGCAGTGCATCGGTGCAAGCGACGGAGCGAGTCTCACGGTCCGCTTCCCCGATTCAGTCAGGATGCTTCATTTCGGCGAGGACGGCGTATATCACGCATACGTCGTTGACGAAAACGCAGAAATCGGCGAGCATTATAAGCTCCTGTACGCAGGTCGTCATTGGGTGAGGATCTACGACGATACGTCGCTCTCCTTTGAAGCGGTTGCCGATAGTATTCTCGTATACGTTGCAGGAGCGAAGGGGTGCGTGATACAGCTCATCAATCCAACGTCGGTGAACGGCGAAGAGCTTAAAATATTTACGGAGGATATATACTATGGACTTGAATAAGACTGTGGAGCTGATGAACAGCTCAGACTACCGCGAAAGGTTTCAGGCGGAATATTTACAAACCAAGGAACGTTATGAACGTCTCAAAAGATTTAATAACACCATTGAGGCTGCGGAGCTTGTCGGGGGTGAAGTAAAGCACGATTGTCCGCTTTCGCTTCTTCGCCGTCAGCAGAGTGTTATGGGTGAATACTTACATATCCTTGAGCTCCGCGCCGAGCTTGAGAACGTAGAGCTGGAGGGACTGTATGAGCACTAAGAACGAAAGAGCAAAGAAGAACTCCGAGAAGCTTATTGCCATCAAGGATGCTCTCGGCAATATCATAAACGACCTCGACGAGATATGCTCTGACGAGCTTGAGCTTCTTGCGGCAATGTCTGAGGATAACCCTCGATACAGCGGTAAGGAGCTTGTTATCGGATGCATCGAGGACGTTTCCGAGAAGCTTAGCGAGGGCTACGAGGTCCTTGAGTCACTTCTGGAGGGATAATACAAAAAAGGAGAGGGAAAGCAATGGGGCAAGCACGAAGCTGGACAAAGGCTGAATACGAACAGCTTGCAGAGGAATGGGGACGGTATAGTATTCCCGTTATAGCCCGACACCTCAACCGTACCTGCAACGGTATCAGAATAAAAGCACAGCGTTTAGGGCTTGGTGCCTTCCTTGATTCATCACAATACGTAACCTTGAACGTTCTATTCAATGCCATAGGCATTCGAGGCGGGTATACCTATACGCTTGAGATATTCAAAAAAAGCCGGACTCAAAATACATATGCAGCAGGTTGAAAGCACATCGTTTCAAATGATAGATATAGATGAGTTTTGGAAATGGGCGGAAGGTAATAAGGGACTTGTTGATTTTTCTCGGTTTGAGAAGGGCACGCTGGGACGTGAGCCTGACTGGTGTGATAAAAAAAGACAAGAGGACTATATCCGAAGCCTAAATATAAAGCCTCACAATTCTCAGTGGAGCATTGCCGAGGATAAAGAGCTTTTGCGTTTATTACGTGCTTATAAATATACCTACCGCGAAATATCAATGATCCTACATCGTTCGGAGGGGGCGATCCAAAGACGTGTACTGGATCTTGGAATCAAGGAAAGACCGATTAAGGCTGACAATCACGACTTGTGGACCGATGAACAGTTGTACACAGTCGGCGAAATGATAAAAGACGGCTCTAATTATGAAAATATGAGCCTGGTAATAGGTAAGTCGGCAAAAGCTATCAGAGGAAAGGTGTATTCCGTTTATCTGTCGGAAAATCTTGATAAGGTTCGCAAGATCCTCGGGAACGGTGATTTCGGAGATAACCGACCAGAACGTTTGCTAAAGCAAAGAGGTCTTATGAGCTTAGAGGAAAAAGGCGAGGTCAAGCAAGCTCTTGGTACCCTCGCCGGTATTCTTGCCTATCAGATCCGAAAGCAATTTAATGACCAGGACAATTGGCAGCGTCATTTGTGCAGTAATTGGGACGAGGTAAAGGGATGCACCGCAGGAGAAACGGATTGTGATACTTGTTGCTCCTTCGTTCGCATCAGGCCTCAATACTGTGCTCGGTGCGGTAAGACGTTTTATGAGCGTCAAGAAAACCGTATGTGTCAAGGCTGCCGAGTTCAACGCAAGAAGCTCGGCTACAAAAAATATTTAAGGAATCAAAGCAAGCCTCACGGAAGCTTGTTTTAAGGAGTAGTTATGGAACAGTATTTTATTATAATTCACCCGAACGGTCGGGTGGAAAAGCAGAGAGCTCCCGAAGAGAATAAACAGCTCGAATTTTTACAGGAAGCGGTAGGAGGATATATTGAAACCGTACCGTGCGGGATAACCTCTGATGGAATTATCATTGTCAATGAAGAGGGCAAGCTTAAAAACCTTCCCGAAAATCCTCTTGCCTCCAAAATATCAAAAATATATGAAGGCGACTATATAGTCGGTACTGCTGTATTCGCTATCGTTGCCGGCGAAGATATACTTGCTTTGCCTCCCACTGAGGCAGAAATGTTTGCCAATTTCATTAAAGGCATCGGCGGTGATGCTAATGGCTAAGCTTCACATGGAAATATGGGAAATCGTTCAGGATTATCAGAGGGCGAAAAACAAAGAGGATATGCTTCGGGTTCTTGCCGATCGCAACTGCTGTGACGTCAAGGATATAATCGAGCTTTTAAGAGCGGAAGGGGAAGATGTAAAGCTTCCTACTGGGAAAAAGAATAAAAAGAAGAAGGCGGAATCCGCTCCGCCTTCTCCCGACAGAGAGATAATAATCGAGGCAATCAAATACTATAAGAAGCTTATATCCGACGAGCTTACGGATATTGAGAGGGCTAAAGCCACTCTCACGGATAAAATAAGCCGTCTTGATTCTCAAATTTTACTATTCGAAAATATCAAGGAGGGGTTAAAGCTATGACCGCAGTCGAAGTTCGTCATGCATTCAATAAGCATCTTCCCGTAGTTCTTGAGCTTCAGGGGATTAACCAAGGTACATATCATTATACGTATATTTCGGCTCTTGTGGAGCGTTATGACCGATTGACCCGAACGACCTTCCCTCAAGCTGAAATTCACGACACAAAAACAAATTCCTGTGCCGTGGTAGATCCGTCGGCATTACGGCTTGCCACACCGGAGGAGCTTATAAAAATAAAAACAGAGGTGATTCAAGATGACCCGTTATCCGCCTTTACCGAGTGAAAAGGAAATCCCTTGCTATGCCGTCAAGCTTCGCACCAAGGAGACTTGGGAGAAGAATGAAAAGCTTCTCAAATTATATAATAAGACCTTTTGCAGCGGAATAAGAAGCACTCACCGTATACAATACCTATTTTATCGTTCGGAAGAAATGCGCGACGTTGCCCTCAAGGAAGCGAAGGAGCTTTTTGACTATGCAAAGCCCGAAAAGCGCATTGCCTGGATTTACGAAAAATACTTAGATCCGAAAGGAAGATAAAATGAACAGTGCTACTATTGAATATATGAGTGCTATAAACACTCTTCGGGATTTTAGCGAGAAGGAAGCGGGCTTGTCTGTGGAAATATTTACCGATAAATATCCCGTGCGTTATGTGTTCACTCCCGGCATCGATTCGGCTCAAGTATCAATTGAGAACGAAGAAGCAAATACCAAAGCAGGTCAGTTGGTGATTACCTGCGGACTAAAAACCAAGCTTGAAAACTCGCTCAAGTTCTTAATAGATGCTGCAACGCTCAAAAAGCTTTTGCGGTTATCCGAAAAAACTTCAATACTATTTTATCACTCATTCTGTGAGAGGGCACTTTCGGAGCAGCCGCCACCTAAAGACTAAAAGGAGATAAAAATGAAAAAGACCTTATTTTTTGTTATGTTTATTATATTTTGCACAATATTACTTATGCTTCTGTGCTCTTGTGAACTTCCCGAAGAGGTTGAGCGAACTGCAATAGATTGTAGGTATACAGAAGCACATACAGAAGTTGTTACCGACTATAAACACAAATATTCATGGTATCACGGTGATTTTATGTTGGTTCCCGATACTCACACCGAATCTCGTCCCGAAAAATACGAGATTCTGTATTTAGTTAAATATGATGACGGAAGTTCCCGCGAGGAATGGAAACAGGTTGACCGAAATACATATCTTTCATTTGGCGGTGAGGAGGAATGAAACAAAGTAACATTCCTTTCAAGGAAAGAAAAAAGCGTTGTGAATATCAAGACAAACAGACCGAAATGAAATTCAAAGAGTTTAAAGCTTGGTGCAACGAAAGAGCCTGTGACGGCTGTTGGGGAATGGTAAGTGCAACGATATGTCTCAATATAGTAACAGAAATCTCTCGACTCCCATTTTGGAAACGTAAAAAAAGATGGAACGAGGTAAAAGATTGGGTTGTAGAACTTATAATTTTACCCACAAATAAGAAAATTAATGAGGTATATGGAAATGACCGAGCGTAAATTCACAGACGAGGAAGTTATTAATGCTTTGAAGTGTTGTAGTAAGGATGATTCAAAGGATTGCGATGCCTGTCCATATGAGGATATGGAAACAAGGACATATTGTGCGAACGAATTGATTAAAGATACCCTCGAACTCATCAACCGAAAGTAGAGCGAGGTTGCGAGTCTTAAAAAAACATTACACGAACTCAAAATGGAAGCCAAGATGGTATATAAGCAAAGAGATGTGTTAAAAAACCAAGTCGACACACAGAAAGCGGAGATTGAAAGGTTAGAAGAAGAAAACAGAGGTTTTTCGATTTGCCTCGATAGTGCCGTAAAAACAGCCTTGAAAATTAAATCTGAAGCAATAAAAGAGTTTTGGAACGAGCTTAAAAGCCGAAACACACTTGATTATAGAATTGTAAGCACTATAACGGGTGACAACCTCGTAAAAGAACTGACGGAGGAAAATAAAGGACAAGCCGTATCAGTATAACGATTAGTAATATTCTTATTATATGTCCCAACTTACACAACAAAATAAGTCCCGAAGAGAGGCGCTCTCTTTTTCGGGCTCGTAAATAATCATAACTTAACGACCATAATCCAAAAAAGAAAAATAACAAGATAGGGAGAGAGTCGGAGGAGTGAGGGGTCCAAGGGGAGAGAGGAGGTGACTCTCTCTTTAAGACGGGCTCTGCCCGTCGCTCTCTTGCTCCTCTCTCCCCTTCCTCGAGGAAAGAAATCAATGAGATGTTTATATAGAGAGACAATGCATAAGTGCGGGGAAACCTACCTCGACGTTGACGTATACCCCGTATATGATAAGCAGAGAGGACGCGGTCCCAAGCGTAACCCTACGAGTGAGGTTCAAAAGAGTCTAAACGAACGCAATTCCCGCAAAAAGCTCGTGAGACTTCTGAACACGAATTTCACACGTCGTGATATTCGCTTTGACCTGACCTATTCGGACGAATTTTTGCCCGAGACTCCCAAGAAGGCGCTCCGCATCGTGCAGAACTTCTTCCGCCGTGTAAAACGCCGCCGTCAAAAATACGGACTTTCGGAGCTCAGGTACGTTATGGTGACCGAGTATGGAGAGGAGCACGGACGTATTCATCACCACGTTATAATGTCGGGTGGAATGGATATCACCGAGCTTGCGGAGCTGTGGGGAATGGGTTATACAACCGCAAAGCCCTTGCAGTTCGACGATTACGGACTTGTGGATCTTGCGACCTATCTCACAAAGAGCTCTGCGCTGACAAAGCTCTGGAGCTGCAGCCGTAACCTTGAGCGTCCCGAGGTAAAGAGTCGGGACGGAAAGATATCGGCACACAGAGTTCAGGAATGGGCTCTATCGGGCAACGATAACCGTATTCAGATAGAGGCGAGATATCCCGGGTACCGTCTTGTAGACTGCTCGCCGTACATAAACGATGTTAACGGAGGCGTATATCTTGCAATACACCTAGCCAGAACTCCGCAAAAGAAAAAATGTTAAGAAATGTTAAGGTCTTCGCGTGCAGGACCGTACGTACACGCACGCAAAGGGAAGGAGTGTGAAAATAATACGGGATTCCGTAAATATCGAGGCATTAAATTAAGCGAGAAACAGCAAGGGCTGATATATTACACTTGCCAGAATTACAATCGCTTAAGCAAAAAAACAAAGCAAAAAATTGAGCGTCTGTGTGAAAAACACGGAGGCTCTTATCGTGCTGCTCTTTTTGAGCTTGTAACGACTCCAACAACAACGGTAGCGATGGCGTCAAAGCATTTTACATCTGCGACAGTGCTACAAGATTGCCGCAAAGCGTTTTACGACGACTGGTATAACACATAACTTTCAAAGACACTCATTTTTCGAGTGTCTTTAATTTTCCCCCTCGCCAAAAAAGCTCAAAAGTGCTACTATATAGCGTTAAAATGGCATTTTAAAGTCCGTGTTAACTGCACGGCAGGTGTGTTAAAATATATATGCAGAGGGAAAAAAGGCGTTTTTGGATGCTTGTCAGGGTTAGTCGACACAAAAACGAATGATGGAGTTTCCCAAGGAGGGAGGAAAGGGCGGGAATAAGACTGAAGGGAGAGAGGAAATGAAGTCTAAGAGGGACAAAATTGAGTTTGATTTTTCAACGGCTCAAAAAATGAGCTCCGCCGAAATCAAGCTGTATCTTGACGACCGTGAAGCGAGATTCGTCGAGGAATACCTCAACGACCTCAACGGCACGCAAGCCGCGATCAGAGCGGGCTATAAGGCGGGTAAGAATAACGCCTCCGCTTCCGTTCAAGCCTCTCGCCTCAAGAATGACGAGAGAATTATCGCCTACCGTGACGCTCTCCTTCGGGAAGGAGCGGGAGACATAACCCGTAACGGAATAGTATGCAGTCTCATCGAGATATACCGACGTTGTATGGCGGCGCATCCTGTAATGGAATGGGACAGCGAGGCTCACGAGTGGGTGGAGTCGGGTGTTTGGAAATTCGACGCCAAGGGTGCGACCAAGGCACTTGAACAGCTTGCAAAGCTACTCGGCTTTGAAGCTCCCGGAAAGAACGACGGAGGAGGTCAAAGCATTGAAGATGTTATGAGAGAGTTCGGAGGTCGGCAATATTGACGCCCGACTTTATAAGGCTCCTTAAAAATCCTCGCTTTTACATCGAGAATTTTATTAAAATCCGCAATAAAAAGGGCAAGCTTATCCCCTTGAAGCTAAAACCCGCACAAATAAAGCTATACGAAATCATGAAGCGCGAGCACGAGGCAGGAAAGCCCGTGAGAATAGTAATTCTTAAAGCTCGCCAGCTCGGTTTTTCGACCGTTATTGAGGCACTCTTCTTTCAGGATGCCGCAACCCGTGAGCTTGTCAAAACGCTCATTGTGGCTCATTCTGCGGATGCTACGGCTAATCTGTTCAAGATGAATAAGCTTTTCTACGACAAGCTACCTTCCGCTCTCAAGCCAATGCGTCGAGCCTCGAACGCTCAAGAAATAGTTTTTGAGAATCCTACCCGTGACCCCGAAGAAAAAGTGTTACATCCAGGGCTTATGTCGTCGATACGATGCGTTCCCGCAACGGGAGAGGGAGTAGGACGAAGCGATACTCTTACCAACGTGCACGCTTCTGAGGCGGCTTTCTGGAGCAATATGAACGATACTCTTGACGCACTTCTGCAAGCGGTACCCGACAGCCCCGATACCGCCGTCGTGATTGAAACGACACCGAACGGCTTCAACTCGTTCAAGCTTTTTTGGGATGATACCGTTGCAGGTAAGACGGGATTCGTTCCCGTGTTCTTTCCGTGGTTTGAGGATCCCGATTACCGTAAGCCCGTGCCGCCCGGCATAGAGTGGACGGACGAGGAGCTTAAGCTTAAGGAAGCGTATAAGCTTGATGACGAGCAATTGTCTTGGCGACGTTGGTGTATTGCATCAAATCTTCGAGGAGATTCCGAAAAATTCAAGCAGGAATATCCCTCCTGCCCCGAGGAAGCCTTCTTGCTCTCGGGTAATCCTTATTTCGAGCTTCGCCCGATAATTCTCCGTATCGACAGGACAAAGGAGATACTCAGGAGAGGGAGATTTATCTATTCGGAGGGTGAAAATCTGCGTCCCGAAAATATAGCCTGGCAAGAGGCTTACGACGGTGAAATATGCATCTGGCAGGACGTTGAAAAGGGCGTTCCGTTCGTTGCTGGCGGTGATACCGCAGGTGACGGGAGCGATAAATTTACGGTGTGCGTGATTGACAACGTAACCTCCGAGCAGGTGGCGGAGCTTGTATATTCGGGGGGCTCGGAAAAATGGTATGCCCAACAGCTGTATTGCCTTGGAAAATACTTTAACAATGCTTTGATAGGTGTCGAAATAAATTTCTCCACATATCCCGAGCGAAAGCTTGAGGAATGGGGATACCCGAAGCTATATATCCGTGAAAAGACGGACGACGTTACCCGTGAGCTTAACGTAAAAAAATTCGGGTGGAGAACGGACCCGAGAACAAGACCCCTTATTCTTGCCAATCTTCATGCGGTAATGTCGCAAACGCCAGAGGTTATTAATTCCGAGGCGCTTCTCAATGAGATGCTTACCTTCATACGCAACGAGGATATGCGTCCCGAGGCGTCACCCGGTGCTCACGATGACCTCGTTATAGCCGCCGCTATTGCACATTATATCAGACCTCAACAGAGCTTCACAATTTATGATGAAATTCAAAAAGCACCGCAAAAGCTCATCAATCAGCTTGAAAAGCATAAAAGGAGATAAAAATGCCGTTATTTACCTCAAAAAAGGCTAAAATACCCACGCCGAAGGAGTACGAAGATGGACGAATATATGATTATTCTTCCCGAGAGGGTAGAATTGCCACTGCCGAATGGCTTTTTAACCAGGCAAAATCCGAGCGAAGTGTTAAGGAAGCCGAGTGGAAAAAGCACGAAGACTATTATAATAACGCACACGATACCGCCTTAGAAATAAAGGATGCACGGGAGGAAATGGGGGTTCCGTGGACTCCGACCTGCGTACCCGATCCGTACATTATGGTTGAGAGTCAGATTATTCCCGACATTCCTCAGCCTGAGTTTCACGGGCGGGACGACGATAGAGATTCGCTTAAAGCCAAAATACGTGAATTGGCGGTAAAATACATCATCGAAACCAACAGGCTCGAGGAAATGAATACCGCAAACGAAAGACGTCTCCGCAAGCTTGGTGATGCTTGGTGGAAGGCGTATTACGATGATACGATGCCCTTCGGTCATAAGAACGGCAATATCCGTATTAAGGATATTTCTCCTGCGGATATATATCCCGATCCTACTGCACGAAGCTTGGACGATTGCGAATATATCGACCATGTATATTCAATGCACAAGAATAAATTCTGGAGAACTTTTTACAAGGAGCTAAAGGCTCAGGGCTTGACTCTTGACGATATTACGAGTGCATATTATACCGAGACGGAAGGTGTTTTGGATATCGAGAGCCATGCGACAACGGTGTTTGACGACACCGTGCAAATCCTTGAGCATTGGTTCAGACAGCCTTACGATACCACCGACGCTCCTGCCGGTGCTATTGCTTGCTCGATTCAGGTAAGCGGTATTGAGGTCAAATACATTCCGAATTACTGGGAAAACACCTGGCGTCAATGCAATTTGTACCCCTTTGTGCAGTATTGGTGCATCCGCGACGAAAATTCTTTTTATAACCGTTCCGAGCTTGAACCGATAATACCGCTTGTTGATACAGCGGACAGAGAGCTTGCAACGGGGCTTCTTAATGATGCAATGACGGCAAACGACGTTGTTCTTGTTGAGGAGGGTACTCTTGTCGAGGGTGAAACCTTCAGCAACGTTCCCGGAGCAGTCAACAACGTGAAGCAAGGACGTCTCAACGGTATTGCACGCCTCGGAGGTCTCGGAAGCGGTGTTAAGAGTATCGGTATGGTGGAATGGGCACAGAATCAAATGCAACGTGCCAGCCGAAATTATGATACCAACAACGGTCGAGAGACCTCCCGTGTAACAACTGCATCGGGACTTCTTCAGCTACGCAGTGACGCAGACAGACAGGGCAACATTAAGAAGTCTGACCGTGATTCCGGCTTCCGCCGTCTTTACGAGCTTCTTGATTGGCTTGCCCTTGAGTTCTGGGATGAGGATATGTATATCTTTATCGGTGCAAAAAGCGCAAACGAAGCGCCTCGGGAGGGGCTGTATAATTCCAATAATATCGCACGCATTATCCCCGGACATACCGACCTTGTCACCGAAGAGTCTATAACAGAGGATATTGTGTATTATCCCGTTATTGACGTTACCATAACCACGGGTAACGGACTTTCCAAAAATCCCGCAACAACGGTTGAGGTGCTCGATAAGCTTGCCGCCATCACGGTGACGGAGGATAACTGGAAGATCCTTGCGGCTGAGCTTGAGTATCTTGACATTCCTCAAAAGCAGGATATTATAGCGAGCTGGAAAAAGAAATTTGAGCCTGACGAAAACGAGCTATCACCAGAAATAATAGATGCGTTAAAATCAAACACCGAATTGAAAGCGGCTCTCGAGGAAATCGTTGCTCAAAGCTCGATGAATCAAGCTCCTGAAATCATTCCAGGCGGAGTACCGCTGGATATTCCCGTGTCACAAGTGCAGGATATGCCAATATCTGTACCGACAGTATCCGATTTGCCGATATAACATAGCCCGAGAGGGTGGAAAGGAAAAATAAATGAACGAATTTAATGCGACAGAATATGAAGAAGGCGGCGCACAGGAGGGAGTCGTAGACCTTCCAACAGATGAAAGCCGTGACAGTGATTACGAAGCTGACGACGGCCGTGAAGATTTCGTAGATTTTCAAAACGATTCCGACGAGGATGATTCAGCTGACATTGGCGAAGATGCGGAGGACTCCGATTCCGACGGCGCCGGTCGGAACAGTGGCAACCAATCCCGTGAGGAAAATGCGGCAATCCGCTCCGCTCGCCTTCGTGCCGAAAGAGAAGCACGCGAGAGGGCAGAGGCTCAGGCAAATAGTGACATTGCCGCAAGCGGAATAATCAATCCTTATACGAAGCAGCCCTTCAAGAGTACACGTGAGCTCCGTGAGTACGGCGAAAAGGTTAAGCGTCGTCAGATTGAGGACCGTGCAAAAAGAGAGGGGAGAAGCCCCGAGGAGGTTGAGGAGGAAATCCTTAACCGTGAATACATCACCAAAATGCGCAAGAGATCCGAGGCATCAGAGGTCTCAACACCTTCAGAGGATTTTCTGAGAAGGGACGTTCTTGATTTTGTTGAGAAGCATCCCGAGTTTGACAACGCGGAAAAGCTTGAAGCCCTCGAGAACAATAAGGCGTTCCGCGAGTTTTGCGGAAGCCGTTTCGGACGTGAGCCTCTTGCAGAGCTGTACGATTCGTACGTGTCTCTCGTTGGACGTGCAGGTGATGCTGCCGTTGCTAAAAGTATCTCTCGCAGTGCGAGAAGTACGGGGTCAGGCAACGACGGAGGCGAGAGACTTTCTCCCGAGCAGAAGCGTTCCCTTGACAGATGGAACGCGGATAACCCTGATATGCAAATGACCCCGAAGGAATTTTTATCAAGACGATGAAAGGAATTTAAAATATGCCAAACATAGCTTGGAAAACAGACAACTATAAGTTCGTCGGCAAGGCGTTTGACTTTCATTACGCCAACCGAATGAACAAGCTCAGCGTTATTATGGGCACAAGAACCTCCAACAGCATAGATTACGAGCTGACGGGCTCTGGCGGCTACGGAGAAATGCAGCTTTATGAAAACGATACGCTGAATAAGGGCACAATGAAAAGAGGCTTCAAGACCATCATCACGCCTCAGGAATACTCCAACACCATTGATATCGGTCTGAAGCAGGCAAAGGTTGACAAGAGCGGTGAATGTCGTAAGGTTGGTACGCGTCTTGCCGAATCTGCCGCAATGACGGTATATATGCACGGTATCCGTTGCTTTGGCAACGCTTTTGACAATGAGCATCTCGGTGGTGACGAAAAAGCGTGGGCTGCCGCAGATCATCCCATTGCATCAATTCGCAGCGAAGGAAGAAAGTTCATTGCAGACCCTGATGCGGGAACCTATTCCAACCTCATTACAGACTCGCTCTCTGTCTCGGCAATCACCAAGGCGCAGACTATGGCTAACCGTTTCGTCACTCCTGACGGTATGCCCTTCCTTTGCGATATGGATACTCTTCTCGTGTCGCCCGAGCTTGAGGCGATGGCAAAGAAGATATGCGGAGACGATGCCCGTCTCGATCCCGAATCCTCCAACCACTCAGCTAACCCCGTTTACGGTATGAAATATATCGTCCTCGGTGGCGGTAACGACGGATTTTCAGCGAAGCAGTGGGCTGTATGCGACAGAAGGCTTATGAAGGAGCTCTTCAACATCGTATATATAACCAAGCCCACCGTATATCAGACCGAGCTTGACAACCCTCTTCTCGACCGTTATACAGGCTATGCCGATTTCGGTGTCGGTTGGGGCGATGCTCGTCAGATCATCTTCTCTAATCCTGCGTAATAAGCCCTTAACAACAAATCGGGCGGCGGTATCAATGCCGCTGTCCGATTTTTTTACAGAAAGGAGAAAGTAAAATATGGCTCTTATTATCAATTCATCTAAAAAGGTAACCGTTGGCACGAATGCAATAACCGTTCCGACAAGCTGCAGTACCTTTATTGTAACCAACGCCTCGGGGAGTGCAACGGTTTATATGCGCGAGAACTCCGACGGAGCTCCTTGCACTTCCGAAAACGGCTTTGCCATACTTCCCGGTCAGAGCCTTCCTATGCCGATATGCGCGGGAAGCTTATCAATGATAGCGACAGCATCTGCGGACGTATTTTTTCTCATAGGAACGGAGGATTAATATGACTTTGGGTGACGGCAAGCGTCGTGTCCTTATGCTTCTCGACGAATACTCGTCAGGCGGTGCGGTCACTGACGATAGGGATATAAATAATAAAATGGCAGATTTCTTCGATACGGCACAGAAGGATATGGCAAATTACAAAAAAATAATTCGTTCCTATAAGATAAATCTTACAGGAGGAGAGGGAGGCTATACGAATTATGAGCTCCCCAAAGACTTTGTTAAAATCTTCAGAGTCTGGAAAAACGGCAAGCTTCGTTCGGGATATCCGATTATAGCGGGGCGTTTAGCCGTTCCGATGGAGGAAACGGGCGAGATAATTCTTGAATATTTTGCCTGTCCGCAGACTATTACCTCATCAACCGATGATTCATACGAATTTGAAGTATCAGAGGACGCTGCGAATTGCCTCCCGTTCTACGTTGCGGCTCAACACCTTATGCCCGATCTTGTGGTTGATTACTCGGCTTTTTGGTCGATGTATATTAATATGCGTGCGGCTCTCGACGTATCTCTCCCATCATCCGGCGGTAAGGGGTACATAGCACAGCGCTTTTACGGAGGTTAACAATGGCAAGGCGTTCGGTTAGCATAAGAACAAAAAACTATTCAAGATTCAAGGGAGTGGATTTCTCGACGGATCCGTCACTTGTTGATGATTCACGCTCTCCATGGGCACCTAACATAATTGCGGATATGGGCGGTATGCCCGAAAAGCGTCCCGGCTGGAGGGTGATACTCAACGGTAACAGTGATGAAAGAATCAACGGTCTGTATTCGGTCGAATTTAAGGGTAAAAAGCACCTTATATGTCACCGATGTAATATGCTTTTTGAGTGGGATGAGAGCGGCTATATTGACGAGCTTCGCTATGATCTTCCCGATGAGCGTTCAAGCGCCGTATATATGGGCGGCTATTTGTGGATATTTACGGGTGAGAAGCTGTTCAGGTATGACGGCGAAAGCGCCGTTGCTGCCGAGGATATTGCATATATACCGCTTACGGTGATTTCCGCCTCTCCCTCCGATGGAGGAGGCGTGGCGTATGAAGGAATCAACTACCTTTCCTCTAAGCAACGAATAGGATATCTGGCTGACGGTAAAGCAAAGACGTATAAGCTGCCGTACGAGGATATCGAAATAGAAATTTCAGTTCGTGTTAACGGCAAAGATGTGACCGACTGCACGGTAGATTATTCAAAAGGAACCGTAACGTTCGCCGAGGCTCCTTCAGCTCCTCTTGTGGGTGCTGAGGACAACGTTTTTATAACGTTTTCCAAAAAGCTTGAAGGCTATTCCGACAGAATCAACAAATGCCGTGTGGCTACCGTGTGGGGCGTGGGAGGGGCATCCGACAGAATTATAGCCTCGGGTAATCCCGATTATCCTAATTATGACTTTACGTGCGCCTTTAACGACGGTACCTATTGGTCTGATACGGATTATCAGGTGATAGGAACGGCGCAAACGTCAATAGTCGGATATCGCCGTATAGGTGAATACCTTGCGATAATTAAAGAGGATAACGGTCAGGACTCAACCGTATTCATACGAAGCTCGGGCTTGTCCGAGGACGGCAGTGCGGTGTGGAGTACAAAGCCTTGCTTATCGGGTGCGGGTGCCGTCAGCCGCTTTGGCTTCGGTAATATCGACGATGAACAGCTTTTTATAACAGGCTCGGGAATATATGCCCTCACTACAAACAGCCTGACGAGCGAAAGGATAGTACAGAACCGCAGTGCAAGGATTGACCCTAAGCTCATAAAGGAGAACCTGTCAGACGCTGTGAGCATCAGCTTTGACGGTGCGTATATGGTTTTTGTCGACGGTCGTGTTTACGGCCTTGACGGCAAACAGCAAAGGAGCTATCCCTCACGTGCCGATACCTCTTTTTTATATGAGTGCTTCTATTGGGATAACATCCCCGCGAGAGTGGTGATGAAGCTCGTTGAAAACGGAAAGGAATATCTCTATTTCGGCACAAAAGACGGCAGAATATGTAAGCTCAATACCGATATCGACGGGCTTACGAAGTTCAACGACGGAGGAGATCCCATCAGAGCTGTGTGGAGCACAAAGGCAGACGATGACGGCGACCCTATGATTCTTAAAACGCTTCTCAAAAAAGGAAACGCCGTAACAATTAAGCCGTACACGCGCTCGTCGGCAACGATATATCTCAGAACCGACAAGGATGCGGTTGAATGGGAGGCGGCATCGGGAACGATGGATATCTTTAACTGGGAGGATATTGATTTTGCCCGATTCACCTTTAATTCAAACGATGCACCGAGCGAAATACCTCTCAATCGCAAGGTGAAAAATTATAAACGTCTTCAGTTCGTTATAGTCAACGATACCGCAAACGAGGGCTTCGGAGTTTACGGTATCGTCAAGCATTTTGTAACGGGCAATTTTGCAAAGAAATGAGGAATGCATAGAATATGTCAATTGAAAGCTTTAAAATTAAAGACGAGGATATTAAAACACACGGCGTTCAATCGGTTGGGGATAAGCTTACTGGCAGTGCGGCACAAAATAAGGCTGTCTTTGACCGCCTGATAAAAGACTACGTTAGGACTCAATTTAACGCTCTTATTGATAAGCTTGTATCTGATTTGGGGGCATCCTCAATTGGAATGACCGACTTATTCGGGGAAAATAATAAGTTGAGTGTATTTACGGCAACGGAAAAACTCAAAAATCATATTGAGAGTTTTTATACACCCAACGAGGTAAGTGAGTCTCACATCAAGAATGTTACATTCGACGAGAAAACCGGTGTTTTTTCGTTTGAGCGAGAAAATGGTGAGGTAATAACCTTAGATACCGGGCTGGAAAAAATCGCTGTAAATTTTGAGTATGATTCTCAAAACGAAAAACTTATTCTCGAGCTTGTTGATGGAACGAAGCAGGAAATCCCCTTGACAGCTCTTATAAGCTTTACGGATTTTGTCGAAGGCAATACCGTCAAGTTTTCTAACCTTGGAAATAATTCTGTCAAAGCTGAGGTCAAGGATGAATCTATTACGAACGCTCATCTTTCCTCGGAACTTAAGAGTGACCTTATAGAAAAGGTTGCTGATGCGTCTAATTCTGCCGAAGAAGCAAAACAATCGAAAGAAGATGCAGTGGCTGCCAAAAATGATGCGGAAGATTATGCGAAGAAGGCTTCAGCTTCAGCGCTGGATGCAAGTAATGCGGCGTCGCTTGCAGAGGATGAAAAACAAGCGGCATCCAATAGTGCTTCAAGCGCACTCAGTTCCAAGCAAGCTGCCGAGAAAGCCCAGCAAGACGCCGAGAAAGCCGCCGAAGAATCGAAAAAAGCCCGCGATAGAGCGGTTGAAATAGCGGACTTTGACCCGTCAAACTATGTCAAAAACACCGATTATGCCGAAATATATGACAAGAATAAGGGAACGGGCAAGGCAGGTATAGTCCGACTTTCATCCGCGACATACGGCTTGTATTACAAGGGGATTGATGGTGTTGATCGCCTTGCAATACATGGTGCAAAAGAAAGTCATATTGACGTTGACAATGACAAACGTTCCGCATATATGCCAATCACACCTTCGATTCTTGACTACGCTGTAAAGGTAGGTCTTACTGCGAACAAGTACACCTTAACGGATGAGGAAAAAAACACGATAGCAAATTGGCTTGGCAGTTGCAGGATAGCTACGGGAACTTATGAGGGTGCAGGCGGGATTGAGGGAATCGTACAATTTGCGTTGGGCTTTTCTCCTGATATCGTATTCTTAATCTGCCCCGAAACAGAGGATAACGATTTTGCTTCGTTTGCGATTTTCTTCAGACATCTTAGCGAAAAAGGAACCTATTGGAATTTTGCTAACGATATCATTTCAAAAAAACGGGCAAGCGATTTGGAATTTGCGAATACATTCAGCGCAAATTTAGGGGACAATATTGATTATTCTATGCAGTTAAAAACATATTACTATATTGCAATAGGCAAGGGGGAATGAAAATGAGAATAATTGAAATTAAAGCACTCCCAAACGGAGCTCACTTTAATCAAACATCCGACATCAGCGAAATTCCCGAAGGATACGCACAGATACCCGATGATATGGTCATCCCCAGCACCTTCCCCTTCGTCAACATCAAGGTAGCAGAGGAGACCCGCTACAAAGAGGTCAAGCATTACCCGATAGAAGTTGATGAGGAAACAGAGGACGAAGAGCCAATCATTGAACATATTCCGTATACCGTAACGGTAGTAACGAGTATGACCGAGGGTGTTGTTCCCGAGCCTGCTCCCGAGCCTATCCCCGAGCCAACAACGGATGAGATACTTGATGTGCTTTTGGGGGTGGCAGATGATGAATAAGAAGCAGATTGCACTTGAATTGCGCAAGGCTTTGCAGATGTTCCTTGCAACACTTGATGTGGATACGCAGAGTGAGAGTATTCTCGAAGTACCGAGCGTGTTTCCGAAGTGGGAGATAGGCAGAAATTACAAGGTGAAAGAGGTATTTGGCTTTGGTGAGAATGCCGTAGGAGATACACAGCTTTATGTGGTATTGCAGGATCACACCTCAAGCGAGGAATGGACTCCCGATACTGCGCCGAGCTTGTATAAGGCTATTGGTATTACCGAAGAGGGTGTTCCCGAATGGGTGCAGCCTCTTGGAAGCTCCGATGCGTATATGACGGGTGATGCTGTATCATTCAACGGACAGAAGTATGAATCAACGTGTGATAACAACATATGGTCTCCGATTGAGTATCCAAGCGGATGGAAGGCGGTGACATAATGGACTTGGCACACGAAAAGAGATTGACAGAAGTGGAAGAACGCTCAAAGTCAAACTCACACAGACTTGATGACGTTGAAAAACGACAAAACGACCTCGACAAGATAGTGAATACTGTTGCTCGCCTTGACGAAAGAGAAAAAACAGTAGAAGCCGATGTAAAAGAGATAAAAACTGATGTAAAAAATATAAAAAACATTCCTGCTAAGCGGTGGGAACAGATTATAACTCTCATCATCGCCGCAGTTGTGGGTTATCTTTTATCTGAATTAGGACTTTAAGAAAGGAAAATGCACTATGAAAATTAATTGGTTGGTACGTTTCAAAAACAAAAACTTTTGGCTTGCAATTATCCCTGCGGTTATATTGCTCATTCAGGCGGTTGCAAATGTTTTTGGGTATATTCTTGATTTGAGTGAAATCGGGGAAAGGTTGCTGACCGTTGTAGAAGCGGTGTTTATCGTTCTTGCAATTTTGGGTATAGTTACCGACCCGACTACAAAGGGCGTATCTGACAGTGAAAGGGCTATGACTTATACTACACCTAAAGGAGATGATTCAGATGCCTAAAGTCTGTCTTGATGCAGGTCACTACGGCAAATACAACAGAAGCAACGTTTTTCCTTCTTATTACGAAAGCGATATGACGTGGAAACTGCAAAATTCCCTCAAGAAAGAACTCGAAGCCTACAACATCAGAGTTATAACAACAAGAGATAACAAGGACGTTGATTTACCACTCCACGAAAGAGGAATGAAATCACAAGGCTGTGACCTGTTTATCTCGCTTCATTCTAACGCTTGCAACACAGAGAGTGTTGATAGAGCAGTTGTCGTTACATATCAGGACGTTGACTGGACCGATATTGATGATGTGTCAAAAACACTTGCCGAAAAGCTTGGCGAGTGTATAAAAGATACGATGGTTCTGTCCGGATATCAGGTATATCAGAAAAAATCAGACAATGACCGAGACGGCAACGGGAAGCTTGATGACGAATACTACGGTGTTCTCTACGGTGCCCGAAGGGTAGGTACTCCCGGCCTTATAGTTGAGCACGGCTTCCACACCAACCTCAAGTGTGCAAGGTGGCTCTCTGCTGATGGCAACCTCGAAGAGCTCGCAAAGGCTGAAGCCAAGGTTATAGCCGAGTTCTTTGGCTTGAAGAAAAACGAGGAGTGGTACGCCGACGCTCAAAGGTGGGCGGTGGAAAACGGTAT
Organism: Clostridia bacterium; assembly: GCA_017558945.1. GTDB lineage: Bacteria > Bacillota > Clostridia > Oscillospirales > SIG627 > RGIG6353. Next base: position 11,378 of record JAFYTG010000196.1, on the reverse strand, counting down.
TGCAGACGGTACACGTCCCAATGAACCCGCAACGAGAGCAGAAGTATGGACTATGCTCCAAAGACTTGCAATAAAAAAGGAGAAATAAATGGCATATAATATTAAACTTGGATATGATCCCGACAAGGATTATAGTGCGTTGCTTGCCGATACTAACTTATCTGCCGAACAAAGAGCGAAATACACGGGAGAAAGAGCTGCAAAAATCGATCATTTATACAAAGGAGTTGAGCCCACGCTTGCCGGTTCTAATATGACGTATACACAAGCTTATAATTACGATGGCACAAGGAAAGCGGACTCTAATCCCAATGATACCGATTCTCTCATTAAGGAGTATAAGAATTTAACGTCGAGCGGATATACCGCCGCTTACAACAACGCAAAAAAAGCCAACGATGCGGCGGTGAATAAGGCGGTGAACGACCTGAATGCACAGAAGGCCTCGACCGACCAAAGCTACGCTAACCTTTTCCGACAGCTTTATCTTGATAAGATGAAGGCTAAAAAGAACGTAAATCAGCAGCTCGCTTCTCAGGGAATCACGGGAGGAATGTCTGAAAGCTCTCTTCTCGGGCTGGATACAAGCTACGGCGAGGCACTCCGTCAGGGCGAGCAGGAGAGAATCAGGACTCAAGCCGAGCTTGATAAGGCTATAACCGATACCAAGCTTACGGGAGACGTGGAAACGGCGAACGCCGCACTTGAGCTGGCACAGAGAGGGACGGACAGCTATGCAGGTGTCCTTCAGTCGCTTATTAACCGTAACGATACCCTTGACTATAATAAAAGCGTTATAGAGAGGGAGAATGATGCAATAGCACGTGAGCAGGAGAATAACGAGAGGACAAATGCTCGCAGCTGGGCAATGACCTTGCTCCAGAACGGTATAATGCCCTCCTCCGACGTGCTTCTTAGTGCGGGAATAAACACGGCGGATGCTCAAGCCGTGGTAGATTCTGTCAAGGCTCAACAGAAGTCGGCTTCGTCCGTTACCTCAACAATGAGTCTCACCGATGCACGTAACGCCCTTGAGGCAGGATATATCGACGATAATATTCGTACTGTTCTGAAAAATAACGGCTGGAGCGATGCATATATAGACTACGTATACAACGCCTCAGGAAAAAAATATCCCGATACACCTGAAGGCTGGCGACAGTCAATTATTGATAATGGTTTTGCTGACGAAGACAGTGTAATCAGTGCGGAAAATTGGAATCGTTTAATCACCGATTACGGATTGACAGAGGAATCGCTTATGTCATACGGATTTGAAAAAGAAATCACCGATGAATCGGAATTGAGTCCCACTGCAAGGACTTATCTTAGTCACATTCGAAATGAAAATGGCAATGTGCAAGGATTAAACTCTGTCCAGCGTAAAAATCTCATAGAAGCCGTTGGTGATGGACGTATCAGTCAGAATGAGCTCGATTATATAATGAAAGCAGTAGGAATATCCTAAGGAGGATAAAATGACAGCACTCGAGAAATTAAAATCATACACTCCCGTTGACGTTAATACAAATACTGCACCTGCCACAGATAAAAAAACTGTGGTAGGTGCTCTTGACCGCCTTAGAGCATATACCCCGATTGATGCAAGACCCAAAGAAGTAAAAGGCTTTGACCCTCAAGCCATGCTCAAAGCTTCTTCCGTTGATACTCGCGCAAAGCAAATTGACGAGCGTCTTGCGCCCTCGAAAACAAATCCTTATTATTCTCCCGAGTTTTCAAAATGGGCAGAAACCGAAAGAAAAGGCGTTGCCGATACGGTAGGTGCTCTTTATAATACACCGAAAAAAGTAGCTGATTTTATGAAAACTACCGGTAAAAAAGCTGAAGCACAAGGTCTTGACAAGCTTTCCAAGGTGTCAGACAATGCCGTTTTTGATGGTGCTAACTCCTATGAGTCCGAATACACAAAGTGGAGAAGTACTGTAAGGAACGAGCAGGATGTTGAAAAAGATATCAAAAAAATAACTTCACGTATTTCATCTATCGAAGCAAACCGTGCGGACGACGCAAAAAAAGCATATTATACCCAAGGAGACGAAGGCTACGACACAGTTAATTCATCCGCACAATCCGAGCTGGAAGCACTGAAAAAAGAAAAAGCCCTTCTTGAAGAAGAAAGGACCTGGAGTAAATATTTTGCTTATGACAATCTGAAAAACAATGATGATTTTGAAGAAAAAAGTGAGTATAAAACTACCCGTCAGGATACGCCTATCTTCGGAATCAAAAAGTATAATCCCGTAAGCAGACGCGAGTATACGGAATACTATTCAGACGGTGATGCCTTCGACGATATTCTGTATGATTACATAAACGGTAATGCTGATGCCAAGGCCATTAATTTTGAGGATAACAGATACCGTAAATTCAACAACTTTCACTTTGAGGAAATGACCGAGGATGAAGTAAAGACCTTTAACTATATATATGCAACAGAAGGTCCCGAAAAAGCTTATGAGTATATAGAATTTCTTGAAAAAGCTATCGCACAAACGGGCGAGTCCACCTTGTACCGCAGACGCAGAGATGAAATTGAAAAGGAAGCGCGTGAGTTTGCAAAAGCACATCCCGTCGGCAGCTCAATCATCAGCATTCTTAATGCCCCCAATAAAATAACAACGTTTCCTACACAGGTGATAGACCTTATAAAAAACGGCGAAATCAATCAGGATGCAGACTACAACCGTCTTAACTTTGAATCGGCTGCAACCACACAAGCCGTTTCTGAGAATATGAACGATACAGGTAAGCTGCTTTATAACATCGCAATGGGTCTCGGAAGCTACGGAACTACTCTTATGGCATCCTTGGGCAACCCTGCCGCTTCACTCGCCATTATGAGCACAAGCGTGGCAGGCGATACCGTTATCGAAGCCCGAGACAGAGGACTCAATAACGCTCAGGCGCTTTCTCTCGGTATAGTGGCTGCCGCCGCTGAATTAATAATGGAGAAGATAGGCCTCGATGCTCTATTTGGCGGAAGCTGGAGTAAGAGCGGAATCCGTTATATTGCCAAAAACGCACTTACCGAGGGCTTGGAAGAGCCCGGCACCAATCTTATTAATACCTTTGCCGATATTCTTGTTTCGGGTGATAAGAGTCAGTGGCAAAGCTCAATAAAGAATTATAAGGCTCAAGGCATGACCGAATCGCAGGCTTGGGTAAATGCGGTAAAGGATAAGGCTCTTGAGCTTGGAATAGACGGAATTGCAGGTGCACTCTCGGGTGCTGCTATGTCCAGCGTATTTTCCGCTCCTCAAATCGCCTCTGATTTTAACAAAGCACAGAGCGAATGGACGGGCAAAAATAAATATTTTGACGAGCTTGAAGCACGTGCGAAAGCGTCCGGTAAAAGTATGGCGGAGCTGTACCTTGAGGACTATGAAAACGGTGCCTTGAAATCAACGTCGGTTGAGCTTGATGACAATAATACCGCCTCGGTAAATGAGACGGTCGAAACAATGTCAAAAGATGGTCGAAGCATTATTACTGTAAAATTATCAAAGGATAATTATGAAAATGGATTAAGATTCAAAAACTTTATCAATAGTGTAAATTCAATGCTTGACAAATCACTTATATCTAAAAGAAAGCACAAAATAGGTGAAGCTTCTAAAAATCATACAGAAATAGTTAACAGCTTAATGAAAACCATCAACCCGCGATTTTCTTCGGAGGGCTATCAAATCTGGATAGATGGTACAGGTGCATCACACACGTATATTCGTCATGGCGAGAATGGCAAAGCCGACAAATCAATGTTCGATGAAGCTTCACAGTTTTTAATACCGTGGGCAATACAAAATGCCGATTCAGGTGAGTTTGTACTTGATAAAAATGGAAATGTATCTTTATCCACCAGATTTCAAAACAGCGATGGGAGTTATGCTCCTCAAATTCGCATAGAAAAAAAGGTTGGCAACAACACAATATATGTTTCTGAATGTGTTCCGGATAGCACCAACAAGATAATCTGGATAACAAGCTCGTACATAAAAAAAGGTAGCAAAGGTCAATTGTTGAACATAGAAGAATACTCTTCCCCGCAACTTACGTCCGAAACGTCTCTTGACAGCAATGCTACTAATATTAGTATACCACACCCTGACAGTTCTGTCAACCCCGATACATCGGACACAAAGGACGAAGCTTCACAGCTTCCATACACTGTTCAGAATGACCCGCTTCCGTTTGTGACGGCCGAGGAATACGTCACAGAGGAATATCGGGAAAAGACGGCTTCCAACAGAGCGTTCACCGATGACCCGACAAAATATGAGGGTAAGGAGCGATATATCGTTGAGAGGGCGATTGCAAGCGGTGTGCTCAATGACACCGAGGCGTCTCATCGGCTTGTAGACCTTGCCGCAAAGCTTTACTCAAGAACGGGTGTTGAATTTGAGTTCGTCAACAATGAAAGGCTCAAGGAATCGGGCTTTTCTGTCGGCAACCGCTTCGTTAACGGTGTGTATACGGGCAAAACGGTGCTCATCAATGCCGAGTCCCGCAAGGCGTGGCAGTCGGTTATCGGTCATGAAATAACCCACGTGCTTGAGGGTTCCAAGTATTACGACAGCTTACAAAGGGCTGTTATCGGTTACGCAAATCAGATCGGTGTTTACGAAGACAAGCACAAGGCTGTAGCCCGAATGTACAGAACCGTAAAAAATGCCGATATCAATGAGGAGCTTACTGCCGAGCTTGTCGGAGAATACCTCTTTTCCGATGAGGGCTTTGTCAATAGCCTTGCCGCAAAGCATCCCAACCTCGCACAGCGTATTTTGAACGAAATAAAGCACGTAATTTCTCTTATAAAAGCAAATACCCCCGAGGCTCGCAAGCTTTTAACAGCTCAGCATAGACTCGAGAGAGCTTTGAACTCTAAGCTTAAGAATAATTCGGGGGAGGTTAGATATAGTCTCACTCAAAAAGACGTTCGTGACTTAGATATAAACTGGGATCCTGACAATTTCAGTACGTTAAAAGAACAATTAATTGCACACCTTGACGAAGTTAATTCAATGCAACCGGTCGTAGACGTGACTTATAGCAAGCAGGATAAAAGACCGTATTATAAAGTTCTTGAAGATACGTTAAAAAAATCTTTCGGAAACAAGATTGATGTACAAGGCTTGGGTAGCATCCTTTTTGACGAAGATGCAATCTCATCAATTGAAAATTATGCAAAAACAGATCCGGAACGTGCAGCGGCTATTGCTTCGCCTTATGTAATAAAAAAAGGAAAAATAATTTCCGGTCATAAAAATCACAAAGGACAAGGAACGGTATCAATAACATTTGCAGCACCTGCAATTCTTAATGGCGAAAAGGGAAATATTGTTGTATCTGTAATGTTTGGTAAAGGTAGAGTTCACTCGCTACGAGTATTATCACCTGAAGGGAAAGCATTTGAATTGCTAAAAACAAAAGACACAGAGTCTAGAACTGAAAAAATCAGTTTTTCTATGGGTCGTAGCAATAATGCTACGGTGGATCCATACATCAACTCTATGTCTGAAAATATGATAACATCTCCTGACGGAAATGTCAATGGAAAATATTCACTTTCTCCCAAAAACGTTGAACAGTCCGATATAGGTGCATACAGCACACCGCTCGTTGACCTTTACTATAAGGGTAACGGAGAGGCGGATACGGCTGACGACGTTGAACCCATCGTACTGAAAACCGCAGAGGAAATGTATCCCGACGCCCGAGCTGACAGTATCGCAGAAGGTCAAGCTACGGTAAAGGGGGCAAATCTTCAAAAGCTTGAGAGCTTGGAAAAGGAGCTGGAGGAGCTTGGAATATCACGTCACGATACAAAGGTCTCGTTTGATGATGAAATAGCGGGTTTGCAGTTTTTATTATCGCAGAAGCGAAATGATACGTCAAAGACTGCTACACAATTAAAAGCCCGCATAGCAAGGCTTGAACGTCTGAGAGATGATTCGCTTGCCATATTGGATAAGCGCATTGAGGACGTGCAAGCTCGTATTGACAAAATGGGTACTCCCGAGTTCAAGCAAAGGGAACAGCGGATGAGCAAGCGTGAGGAGTATGATCTTCTTATGCAGCAGCTCATCGGCGACTCTTCCACCTGGAGAGATAAAAAATTGGGGCTTCACTATTCCACGAATACCTTGAGGCGTAATCTTCGGGATATAATACGGAAGGCTGACGGAACTCACGATATTGAGAGGGCTGATGCGATATGGGACGAGCTTCAGGGAAAATATAACGTTCACGAGGCGCAGCTTATACGTGAGGCTAACAGTATTAAGTCTCCTTATGCGGATATGAAGATAACCAGGGCGGAGGATGCATATATTCAAATGCTCGGAGAGCTTCGCCATAACCCCGACACCACTCTTACCGAAGACGACGTGAGCAGGTTCTATGACGAGCATAAGAACGAAATAGACACCAAAAAGGTTGAACGTGCAATAAAAATGGCAAGAGAAACGTATGACGGTCTCTTTGCCAGATTGAACGAAACCTTGCGAGAGCAGGGTATGAAGGAAATTCCGTATCGTGAGGGATATTTTCCTCATTTTACCGATGAAAAGCAAGGTTGGTTTGCAAGACTCTTCAACTGGAAAATCAAAAGTAATGAGATCCCGACGGATATAGCAGGCCTTACCGAGACCTTTAATCCCGAGCGTAGCTATCAACCCTTCAATAAAGAGAGAAAATCGGATATAACCGATTACAGCTTTACAAAAGGACTTGATTCCTACGTTCAAGGCGCACTTGATTGGATATATCATATCGAGGATATTCAAAAACGACGTGCCTTTGAAAACCGTATAAGGTATGAGCATAGCGATAAGGGAGCTCAGGAGGAGATTGACAAAATAATAGCCGAGGGGCACGACGAGGAAACGACTCAGGCTCTGATAGATAAGGTTTTGGAGACCAAGAGTAATCCGCTCAATAACTTTGTTATTGATTTTCGCAAGCAGACCAATACGCTTGCAGGGAAAAAATCCACCTCTGACAGAAGCACGGAAACGGCTTTAAACAGAAAATTTTATTCTGTTATGGATAACGTGTCGAGCCGAGTAAGCGGAAATATGATAGGCGGAAATATACGCTCTGCGTTAACCAATTTCATATCCGTTACGCAGTCCTGGGGAGAGGTGTCGCTCGGAAGCTCCTTGAAGGCATTCGGCGATTTTATATCGACCACCTTTAAAAATGATGGCTTAACTGAAAAGTCTGCATTTTTGACCAATAGGCTTGAAAAGGTCGAAAAGCTTTATAAAAGCGGATGGGATAAGGTGTCCGATAGTGTTTCGATACCTATGGAAATGATAGATTCGCTATCGTCAGAGGTGATATGGCGAGGTAAGTATTACGACAATATTAAGGAGGGAATGTCGGAGGCACAGGCTATATACAACGCCGACGTATTCTGCTCAAGCGTTATGGCAAGCCGCAGCCGAGGAGAAATGCCGACTGCGTTTGAGGCGAAAAACTTTATTTCAAGGATATTTACGGCGTTTCAGCTTGAGGTCAATAACCAATATGGGTATATGTTCAAGGATATGCCCCGAGACTTAAAAAACGAGGGTATAGGAAGACTGATATTCGGATACGTTAAAATGTTTATCGGTGCCGCCTTGTTTAACCTTGTGTTCAAGGAGCTTACGGGAAACGATGCGGCATTTGACCCGATCGGAATGGCGGCGGATACAATACGTGATATACGTGATGGGGATGAAAATACCGTCAGCAATCTCGTGGACAATATCGTCGAGGAGCTTCCCTTTGTCGGCGGATATTTCGGAGGAGGCAGGTTCCCGTTGGAATCTGCGTTGCCGTACGGAAGTGTGTCGGAGCTGATAGACGGGCTTCCTCAGGACCTGAGCAGAATAGGCAACGGAGGTCTCAAGTCCATTGCCAAGGAGCTTGAAAATCCTGCAACTTACTTGTTTTTACCGACGGGTGGCGGACAAATATCAAAAACAGTCAAGGGCGGAATTGCTCTTGCTAAAGGGGGAAGCTATAAAACCGACAGCAAAGGAGATGAAAAGCTTCAATATCCTTATTATTCAGATGAGGGTGCAAAGAGTGTCGGCAACGCCGCTAAAGCGCTTATATTCGGCAAAAGCTCTCTTCCTACGGCTCAGGATTGGGTAGAGGGAGGCTTTAAGAGCTACACCTCAGATCAGACTCGTGCTTATGAAGAGATGAAGGCAGTCGGCGCAGGTGAGAGGGAAGCTCTTGAGCTTATAAACACCATACGAACGACAGAAAAAACTAAGGATAAACGAAGTGCATTGCGTAATTCCAACGTTTCTGATGAGGCAAAGCTTTCACTTTATTATAATATGCTGGCGAGCAATACCGAGAGCGAGCGTGCAACGCTTGACCGTATAAGCTCCCCGTCTGCCATCAACGTTATTCTTGATATCAAAAATGCGGATAAAATGCATAATAAGGCGAAGCTCATACTCGATGGCACTCTTGACTCACACGATCGAGTGTTGCTCTTCGAGGAATACATCGGCGATGATTCCGAGTCTTACGATAAGCTTATAGACACGGGACTTTCGGAGGGGGTTGCAGTACACCTTGCCTTGAGTTTGAAGGCCCTTGAGCCTCTCGGCAATAAAACAAGTGTGTCGCAGGCTCAGAAGTGGGATGCGGTAGCTCAGGCAGGCTATCCCGAGGAAACGACTCTTGAGGCTCTCAAGGCTCTTGTCACTGAGGACGCTCAAAGCAAGAGGCTTGACCTCTGCTACGATAATGACGTTCCCTTGAAGGCGTTTACCGCTCTCAAGCTTAATATGAGCGAGTACGATACGAACGGTAACGGCAGCTATTCCGCCGCCGAATACCAGAAAGCAATTGACGGTCTGTTTCCGACGAGCTACGGCTTTGCCTTGCCGGGAGGGGATAACGAAATATCACTAACGGTTCAGCAGAAGGCAGCTCTGTGGCAGATAGTCACGGGCTCAAGCTCGGTGAAAAATAATCCCTACGGCGATTATGCCTCGGGAATCGCTCAAGCCTTCAATGACGGCAAAGCCTCGGAGAGCGGCACACAGCCGAAATACAATCTCCCCGAGAGAAAATTTAATCTGCCTAAAAGAGAATACAATTTTCCAACAAGGCAATAGAAAAAAACGGTAGGAGCTTTCCTACCGTTTTTGTATACGTAAGTATATTTTTTGCATTAGATTTTTTCGCCTGTGTCGTTCATCGTGAAGCTTGCTTCAAAGGTGCAGTCCAAAGCGGAGGCAATTGAATAAAGCTCTTTTTCTGTGAAATTATCTCGGCTTAATTTGTTTGAGAGATTTTGACGAGATTGCTCAGTTTTTTCTGCGAGCTGAGCAAGAGTCATATTTCTTCTTTTTAAAATAATTTTGATTTTTTCGCCCATAGTCAAAGGCATTTGCATATCACCTCTTTTATGATTTGTGATTTTATTATACATTGTAAATTATTAAATGTCAATAGAAAAATAAAAATTTCAAAAATATTAAAATAGTTTCATAAAGCTATTGACAAAAGACACTAAATAGTGTATAATATATACAGAAACAAGAGAGGGGGCGATTAAATTGAGCAAGAAAAAGAAAAGGTCAAACAGAACCACAATCAATTTAGCCGAATTGATAATTAGTGGACTGATTGACCTAACGGTCGGCATTCTGATTGCTTTAATAAGCAAAAGACTTTAAGAGCCGACAAAATCAAGGAGGAGTAGTTATCTTCTCCTCCTTGATAATATCAAAAAAATAATGAAAAGTCAAGGAGAAATTATGAAAGAATTTTTATTTGTGCTGTCATTTATTATGATAGGCTTAGGAATTGCGAAGCTCATTAAGGCTCTCGTCTTATATCTATTTTATAGGGAGAGGGAAAAATGAGTAATACTGACAGAGAAATTTTGAACCTTTGGGCAACTCTTGCAGAAAGTGAAAGGGAAGAAATATTGCGTCGACTGAGGGAACGTCTGTATCCTTGTCTCGTCGAACAGAAGGAAAGGCGGGTGAGCTTATGCCTAAGATGATTGATTTAACCGGGCAAAAATTCGGAAGATGGACTGTTATAGGTCCTGCTCCTTGTCCCAAAACTACAAAGTTTAAAGAGCCTCATTGGCTTTGCAAATGTTCTTGTGGTGAAAGTAAGATTGTGCGAGGATCTAATTTGCGCAACGGAAGAACACAATCTTGTGGGTGTTTAAAAAAGCAAAATAAGCATGGGCAAATAAAGACACGACTGTATAGAATTTATAATGCAATGAAAACAAGATGTTATAACAAACATAGTAAAGCCTATAAAAACTATGGCGAGAGAGGTATTGCTATTTGCGATGATTGGTTAAATAAAGAGACTGGTTTTGTAAACTTCTATAATTGGTCTATTTCACACGGCTATGCGGATAATTTATCAATTGATCGAATAGATGGAGATAAGGGATATTCGCCAGATAACTGCCGTTGGGCTGATTCTATAACCCAAAACCGTAATAGAAAGAAACGGAAGGATTAGCTTTGGCAAAGTGAAACGGTTTGATGGGAACTCTATCCCGAATGCAGTAAAGAAGAATAAAGAAATGCGGCAGAAATTATGTGTTCCATAGTTTCTGCCGTGTTTTTTTAGTGAGGCTCGGAGAGGGTATCTTCGAGTACATCTGCGATGTGTAGTGGTGACAATTGGTAAAATGTAAATTTCACGCACAGTGAGAGCACAAATGCGAGGCGGTCAGAAAGGTCGTGCACGTGCGCGACCTTCCTGAAATTGTGAAAAACAGCTATCCCAAATGCACGCTTATTTCCCTGAGTGCTTTGCGAACAGCCTTCGGCGGTTATCAGATATAGGTTCAATAAGCCCTATCTCCTTTCTCAGTTCCTCGATATCGAGGTCGAAAAATAAAATCAGTCTAAGCATTGTGAGAGTGCCCGGAAGCTTTTCGCCTGCTTCGATGCGCTGTATCCAACGCGTGCTGACGGATACGGCCTGTGCAACTTCGCTTTGTGTGAGTCCTGAATCGAGACGGGCATTAAGTATGAGATTTGCGAATTTGAAGCTTATGCTCATGATGTTTCTCCTTCGATTCACATCATAATCAACTTCAACATATGAAAACACGGTCCGCCTGTTCGTGTTAGAAAACAAAAGCAGACGGCGTTCGACTGCATCAACTAAAGGGTGCGATTTTTACTACAGCAATTCTACATCATTTATTGGGCAATTTTGGGATGAAACAGCATAGTAAGGGAAAATGAGCAAACAAAAGAAAAGCACTGTAAATAGACGTTTTTGCCTATATACAGTGCTTTTCATTTTTGGGGTGAGTGATGGGATTCGAACCCACGGCCTTCAGGGCCACAACCTGACGC
>JAFYTG010000195.1 GCA_017558945.1 Clostridia bacterium | reverse complement strand
TTAACTCTGCTTGCCGGTTAAATTTGTGTATTGGCCGTTATTCTTTCTCAAAAATCTCGGCATTCAGCTTGACTTCAGCACCCTCATTCGCCTTAACGAATACGCGAGCCTTGCCGTAATGAAGCCTTACGTACTGATTTTTCGGTTCAACCGTCTTTCCGATCTTCACATAGCCCGAAAAATGAGGTCTTACCGAAGTCGCTGCCGTAGAAACCACCTTTATCTCGTTTTGTCCGTTAGTAAAATCACAGTAAAATCTATGCGGACGGTTAAAGCAATCCGAAGCACTTCTGGGCATACGGTAGGTGAAGTTATCACCGATTTTTCTGCCGTTGAGGAAGATTTCCGCCTTGCCGCCAAGCCGTTCAAATTCGATATACTCAAAATTCTCAGCACCTGTCACCCTCGAGGTAAATTCCTTCGTTTCGGTAAAATCTGTAGCTTGTGCATACATAGCAACTATGCGGTAGTCATCATCGTATCCCTCTTCCCTTTTCTTTGGAAGAAGCCAATCAAGCCTCTGACTCATCACATTGCCAAGCTTTTCGGGTATAGGCCACGTCTTTCCCTCGCACTCAAAGGCGGTGATCTCAAAGCTCTCCTCATAGGGCAAAAACTGCTCTCTGTCAAGGCACGCGGGGTCTCCGTTGCCAACACCGACGATCTTGCCTCCACTAATTCCAAGAGAAACCTTCTCCGCGGCAGAGGGATTGGTTCTTCCCTCTCCGTCAATGCCCGTGATCTCGTAAATTTCTATATCCTCGTCGCCGTCTGCGTAAAGTACCTTTTCCACCGCAATACTCTCGGTCTCACCGGTTGTTTTAACCGAGTCGGAGTAGACGACTCCGTCCTTAATACCCTCGACCGCAAGCACTCCTCTCTCAAAGGGAATCTCGAATACGGGCGCATCATATTTTTCAACCTTTTGCTCGGCAATTACTCTGCCATTCAAGGTCAGCTTTATACTCTCACAGTTGGTATATACACTAACCGTAACTATATCGCCCTCGGTGTGATGATTCCAGCCCGGAAGGATCTTAAGCACTGTCTCGTCGGTCCACCAAGCCTTATGATAATAGAAGGGCGGCTTTTCCATTCCGCAAAGGTCGATAACGCCAAAGCTGGACACCGCATTTCTCTGATAGAAGGGGTTGGGCTCGCCTCGGTAGTCAAATCCCGTCCACATAAATCCGCCAAGCAGATAATCTCTCTCCTCAAAGAACTTGGTCCAGCCCTTCAGCGAAGAGCCCCAAGGCATAGTCACGTTGCCCGTGGTATCAAGCAGACCGTTTGCAAGATCGTTTTTCATTCCTCCGCGGGATAGCACGAAGCTGCTCTCCTCGCTGCCGATTATTGGCTGCTCGGGGTGATCGGCATGGTACTTCTCTACCCAAGAGGCAGAGCCGTTGTGTATGTAATTTATACCTCTGACATCGGTGGCACCGTTGGCACCGACAAAATTGTCTCCGTTATTGCCGCTGTATATGGTAAGTCTGGTATCGTCAAGCTTTTTCGTAATACGAACCGCCTTTTCGGCAAGCTTGCGCCCCCAATCAAGATTTTGAACGTCAAATTCCTCATTACCTATCGACCAGATGAAGACGCTGGCGTGATTTCTGTCTCGCTCGACAACGTTTGTAAGCTGATCGATAGCCTCGGGAGAGGATCCGAACATTCTCGTCTCGTCCATTACAAGCATTCCAAGCTCGTCGCAGGCGCGAAGAAGAGCGGGAGATGGCGCGTGGTGAGCGCAACGGTAGGCGTTAACGCCCATTTCCTTCAGCTTTTTGATCTTATAGTATTGGAGATTGTCGGTGAGAGCAACTCCCACTCCGCCAAAATCCTGATGGACGCAAGCTCCACGAAGCTTTATGTGCTTGCCATTGAGGAAAAAGCCCTTATCGGCATCAAAACGGAAGCTTCTGAAGCCCACAGCGGTGTCCTCAACCTCGTCACTGACCTTGAGACGGAAGGTGTAAAGGTTAGGCTCGTCAATATTCCAAAGCTCGGGAGAGTCAACCTTCATTTTAACGTAAAAGAAGCTCTCTTCATAAGCTTCTACAGTCACGTTTGCACTGCTTTCGGCAACGATTTTTCCGCTTTTGTCAATTATCTGCGCCAAAACGGTCTTTTCAATTGCTTCGGAAGTATCGTTTACCAAAACCGCGTCTGCGTTGACTCTTCCCTCCATATCGGTTCGCACAAAGGTCTTTCGGGGCTTGAAATATATGCTCTCCGCCACATAAAGATTGACATTTCGATAGATTCCCGAGCCCTCGTACCACCAGCCCTCTATCTGATCGCTGTCAACGCGGACGGCGATAGAGTTTTCCTCATTTACGCGGATGTGGTCGGTGATCTCAAAAATAAGCGAGTTATATCCGCTTGTGTGACGGGTCATATAGGTTCCGTTGACCCAGATCATCGCATCGCGAAAAATACCCTCAAACTCGATAAAAAGGCGTTTTTCTCTGTATTCTTCACCAAGAGTAAATTCCCTTCTGTACCAGCCAATGCTTGAAACCTCTTCTGCATTGCTTTTGCCCAAAGAGCGAGATCTATCGGCATGAGTGTTAGGAAAACCGCCCGCAAAAACGTTGGCGTCAAGAGTTTTTTGCAAGGATACCGCAAAGTCGTGAGGGAGGTCTATCTTCTCCCAGTTGGAGTATTTATAGAATCTGTTTGCGGCGCCGATAGCGGCATTATATTTTCTGAATCCATACTCGTTAAATGCCTCAAGATCATTTTCAAGCTTAAAAAGCCAGTTTTTATTAAAATTCAGTTTTTTCATTTCAAGTCCCCTCGTCAAAGATGTTTGATCCTATTATATTTTATCACAGGTCCGCGAGTAAATCAACACAAAAATTGAATTGCTCGAAAAAAATGCTATCAGCAATGAAAATAAATATAGACCAACC
>JAFYTG010000194.1 GCA_017558945.1 Clostridia bacterium | reverse complement strand
TTATTGAGGCAACCATTGCTATTGAAATAAGGAGCGCCGAGGATATTTTTGAAATACCCTTTTTGATAATAAGCTTGCGGATGGCGGAATTAATCAGAGGCAGACCGCTTATTATCACGGTTATCCATGCGAGAAGGTTGAAAAACGGTAGCCGTATAAGACTTAAAAACAGAAATACACCGCTGATAGCCGTCATCGGTATGCTTGTAAAAAGCTTGCAAATTTTTGATAACATCGAAAAAACTCCTGTTGACTTTTTATTTTGTTTGCGTATAATTTGTAATATAACAAACATATTGTTCTGTATATATTATATTATAAAAGAGTATTTTTGCAATAATCAAAATACATTGTGTGTTCGATACTGAACAAAATTCAAAAAATGTACGGAGAAAAAATGGATAGACGGCAGAAGAAAACGAGAGAAGCAATTTTTGCGGCATTTACGGCATTGCTCTCGGAAAAGAACTACAATCAGATATCGGTTCAGGATATAATTGATACCGCCGATATCGGAAGGACCACGTTTTACACTCATTTTGAAACCAAGGACTTTTTGCTCAAGGACTTGTGCGAGGAGCTTTTCGGTCATATAATTGAAACCGCAATGGGATTCCCTCAAGGTCATTATCATTGTAACTGCGCAAGCGCGGACGATTCGGTGTTTTTGCACCTGCTTCGTCACCTTCAGGAGAACGACAGAAATATT
Source organism: Clostridia bacterium (assembly GCA_017558945.1). Taxonomy (GTDB): domain Bacteria; phylum Bacillota; class Clostridia; order Oscillospirales; family SIG627; genus RGIG6353. The sequence continues at coordinate 39,010 of JAFYTG010000194.1, read as the reverse complement.
TTAGAGCTTTTATCCTCTCAGAATAACGAGATTTTTTTACGCTATTTTAAGTCTAATTTAAAGAGGCTTATAATCACTCAATACGCTGACAAGGGACTTTTAAAGGATTCGTCTCTTCCTGAGGATTATCTTGTAAATCACATAACCTCGTCCTTCGTTGAAACGGTTGACTGGTGGCTGTCACGCGATATGAAGGAATCACCTGAAATAATCACCGAATATTATCTTGAGTCAATAAAATATTTGGTGAATTGATTGTTTGTATATATTGTTAAATAAGTTATTGTATAGAATTACAAATTTGGGAAATAATTCTATTGATTATAGTAAATAAATGTGTTAAAATACTCGAAATATATTTTATGCTCGGAGGTAGTATGAAAAAATCACTTTTAAAGGGATATGCACACCTTATTGCAAGAATGGGTATCAACGTTTCCAAGGGTCAGCGCGTCGAGCTTCGATGTGAGCCCGAGGTAGCGGATTTTGCTTGTTTTGTCGTTGAGGAATGCTACAAGCTCGGAGCTGAAAAGGTCGAGGTGCTCTTTGAAAGTCAGGAGCTTTCGAGACTTCACATAGAATACAGAGAAGAAAAAATTCTTGCAACAGTTGAGAATTGGGAAGAGGAGAGGCTGAAATACCGCCTTGAAAAGCTTCCTGCGACAATTTATCTTTTATCAGAAGACCCTGATGGACTTGTGGGAATCGATCAGGAAAAGTACGGACGTTCAACTCAGGAGCGTTATAAGGTCATCAAGCCCTACCGCGATGCGATGGATAATAAATATCCGTGGTGTATTGCCGCCGTACCTGGCAAGGCTTGGGCTAAAAAGATGTTCCCTGAATTAACTCCGAAAAAAGCTGTCGAGAGGCTGTGGGAAGCCATTTTGTACACTTCACGTGCTGACGGCGATAATCCTGTCAAGGCTTGGCAGGAGCATAACAGAAGCCTATCTGAAAGGTGCAGGTATCTTAATTCCTTGGAGATTGAAGCGCTTCATTACGTTTCATCCAACGGAACCGACCTAACAGTCGGTATGATACCCGAGGCACGCTTTTGTGCAGGTGCCGAGACTACCCTTTCGGGACAGGTATTTAACCCCAATATCCCCTCGGAAGAGGTTTTTATTTCTCCGAAAAGGGGAGAGGCTGAAGGAATCGTGTATTCCTCAAAGCCGCTTTCTTACAGAGGAGAGCTTATCGAAAACTTTTCTCTTCGGTTTGAGAAGGGAAGAGTTGTAGAAGTACACGCCGAGAAAAATGAGGAGCTTTTAAAAATACTCGTCTCAATGGACGAGGGAGCCTCATACCTCGGAGAATGCGCACTTGTCCCCTACGATTCCCCAATATCTGACACGGGTTTACTTTTTTACAACACCCTGTTTGATGAAAATGCCTCCTGTCACTTAGCCCTTGGAGAAGGCTTCACTAACACACTTGAAAATTACGAGACGCTTACGCTTGATGACTGCCGAAAGCTTGGTATCAACGAGTCGATGGTTCACGAGGACTTTATGATTGGTACCCGTGACCTTTCGATAACCGCGCGTACAAGAGACGGTCGAGAGGTTGAGGTTTTCCGCAACGGTAATTGGGCGTTTGACGTGTAAAAAAGGAAAATATGATGAAAAGATTTATTGCCGCATTTTTATTTGTGACCCTTTTGATTTCTGCGCTTATCCTTCCCACTTACGCTAAAGAGGGTCTTTTTATAGCACCTAATCCCAATGCAGTGAAAAATTCCAATGCCGATGTGTTCATTCAGCATTTTAAAACAGCAAATGACCCCGAGGATTATTTGCAGATTGATATAACGGGTGAAAAGCTTACTCTTTCCGGACAGCTTATGAATCCCGTGCTTAAATATGTTTGCGTTTCCTTTGACCTTGTAACTCCTCACGCTACGATTGAAAATGAACGAGGCAAGGTGTTCAAGGAGATAATCGACCTTTCCGAGTTTAAGGAAAAGGAGCTTGAGCTTTCCATTTTCGTCGGCGGTGCTGACGGTAATCTTGTAAGTGCATTTTACGGACGTGACATCGTCCTTGAAAAGCGCGGTAATACCTGGGGCGTCGTTATTGATAAAATGGTATACGATACCAACCTTGAGTATATGAAGGGATGGATGTGGGATAAGGAAGAGCTTTCCATTGAAATTCCTCAGCGTATACGCGACGTTGCCAAGAAAATCACCGCAGATTACAAGACCGATTACGATAAGGCGCGTGCAATTCACGAGTACGTTGCAAATTATCTTTATTATGATATGGATTACGCAATGCATATCCGTCCCTCTACCTTCGTTACAGCCGAAGAGGTTCTTGACAAGAGAATTGCCGTTTGCGAGGGCTATACTAATCTTACCGTAGCACTTCTCCGTTCGGTTGATATCCCTGCGGCATACGTCGAGGGCTATGCGCTCGGCGTAGGCAGTGATACAAGATGGGAGCAGGCAGACCTTACCGGCTCCAATCACGCATGGGTTGAAGCCTACGTTGACGGTAAATGGATTATAATGGATCCCACTTGGGACAGCAAAAATGTATACGAGAAGGGAGAAAAGAACGAGTTCAGAACCGAGTTTTTCCGTTACTTTGACTCCTCCTTGGAGACCTTTTCTCTCTCTCATTACATAATTTCCCGTCCCAACTCCTTCGGAAAGCGCGGTGTATCAAGCTGGGCACTTCCCGAGGCTAAGGAGGCTTACTCCTACGGTCTCGTTACCAAGGCTTGCCGCGAATCAATGCCCGATCCAATAACTCGACTCGAGTTTTGTGACCTTCTTATGAATATGCTTTCCGTAAAGCTTGATAAGAGCGTTGAAAGAATCCTTTCCGATAAGGGCGTTTCCATAAACGAAAAAGCCTTTACCGATACCTCCTACTATAATATACTTGCCGCAAACGCACTCGGGCTTGTAAATGGTAAAGGAGAGGGAAGGTTTGACCCTGAAGGAACCATCAAGCGCCAGGAGGCAGCCGCTATGCTTCAGCGCGCCGCCGTTAACGTTCTCGGCGTAAAAAAGGCAAATTCCAAGCCTGTTAAGTTCACCGATGACAAATCCTTTGCTTCGTGGGGACAGGATGCTATATCCTTCGTATCCGCATCCGTTGATAAAAACGGCCGCTCCGTTATGGGCGGAAAGGAAGGCGGTCGCTTCGCACCTGACGACCTTTATACAAAGGAGCAGTCTGTACTGACTATTCTCCGCCTATACACCGCATACTAAATCACCGCAGATAAGCGTCGCACAACTGCGTTAAAAACAAGATAGGCACTCCTTGAAATACGTAAGTATTCCGTCGGAGTGCCTACTTATTTTTTTGCCAATATCTATCGGCTTCAAATCAAAAAATAAAAAATTAATAAAAGCTTAAAAATTAAGCCAAAAAAATGGAATAAAAATGCTCATATCCTTCTATCTGGTCATTGCAAAAAAATGCAAAGTGTGATACAATAAAGCTAACAAAGCATCAGGGCTGATATCCGTTATGCAAAAATATCGTTTAACGTATATAAGGCGCTTGAAATACAATATTAAGGAGAAACAGTATGAAAAGATTTATTGCAGTGCTCTTGCTTGTGACAATCCTTGTAACGAGCATTATTACCGTGTTTGCAAACGGCTTGCTTATAGCACCTAACCCAAATGCAAAGCCCGTTGAAGAGGAGAAGCTGCTTCTTACAACCTTCAAGACCTGCTATGACCCAATCAATTATTTGCAGATAGACGTTAACGGAGAAGCCTTCGTCGTTTCGGGCAGAGTTGATTTTGATGATAAGAAATATATATACATCCGTTACAATGAGAATTGGTATTCCTCTCTCGTCATTCCCGGTGCGGATTTTACAATTCCTCCCTTCGATATTCCCGAAAACAGCGCCGATGAATATGAGCTTCACGTATATTTTGCAACACCCGGCGAAAAGGAAATGCCCAGCGCTTTTTATGAGCGTGATATAGTTCTTGAAAAGCAGAACGGCAAATGGGGAATACTCGTTGACCGTGACGTTTACGAGGGCAATAAGACTAAAATGTCCGGCTGGATTGATGAGACCGAGCAGTTAAAGACCGATGCTCCCGACCGCATCAAGAGTGCCGCAGAAAATATAACCGCAAAGCTTGAAACTGCTTACGATAAGGCACGTGCAATTCACAAATACGTTGCTAACACCTTATACTATGACCTTGATTATTCAAACAAGATTACAAAAGCCACTAACGTTACCGCAGAAGAGGTATACGATAGGGGTAGTGCCGTTTGCGAGGGTTATGCAAACCTGACCGTTGCACTCTTGCGCTCGGTCGGTATCCCCGCTGTATTTATCGAGGGCTATGCGATAGGCGTCGGAAATGCGATTACCGAGCTTGATGCTCGCAATTTCAAAACGGTAAATCACGCTTGGGTTGAGGCTTACGTTGACGGCAGATGGATAGTAATGGATCCCACCTGGGACAGTAAGAACACCCTTGAAAACGGAAAGAAAATCTCTTCTCAGGTTGACTTTTTCCGCTTCTTTGATATAACCCCCGAGCTTATGGCAAGAACTCATTTCTTGATTGACAGACCCAACGTATTCGGAGACAAGGGTATCTCCGAATGGGCGCTTCCGGAGTCTCAGGAGGCATACCGTTACGGTCTCATAACCTCCGATTGTATCAAGGCAATGCCCGAATCCATAAACCGTCTTGAGTTCTGCGACCTTCTTATGAAAATGCTTTCCGTAAAGCTTGGCAAGAGCGTTGAGGATATCCTCTCCTCCAAGGGACTTTCCGTAAACAGAAAAGCATTTGTTGATACTACCTACTTCAACATCCTTGCCGCAAACGCTCTCGGAATCGTAAACGGTAAGGAGGAGGGTAGATTTGACCCCGGTGGAACCATCAAGCGTCAGGAGGCTGCCGCAATGCTTCAGCGTGCTGCTGTAAACGTTCTCGGTGTTAAGGAAGCTAATTCCACCTCGGTTACCTTTGCCGACGAAAAATCCTTTGCCGATTGGGGACGTGATGCCATCGCCTTCGTATCCGCTTCGGTTGATAAGAACGGCAGAAGAGTTATGGGAGGTAAAGAAAATAATAACTTTGCCCCCTCAGACCTTTATACAAAGGAGCAGTCTGTACTGACTATATTAAGACTTTATACAGCTTACTAAATCACCGCAGATAAGCATCGCACAACTGCGTTAAAAACAAGATAGGCACTCCTTGAAATACGTAAGTATTCCGTCGGAGTGCCTACTTATTTTTAAAAATTCAATCAAGGCTTGTAATAAGCCAGTCTCATACCGATAGTATTTCCGATAATATCTCTGCCGTAATACACACTTGTGCGGAACATTCCTCCGCAGGCGTACTGATGGTCATACCAATTACCGCCACGGCAGGGGAATTGCTCCACTGCTTTATTCGGTCCCCAGAACACGTCGTTGCCGTAAGGCGCACCCGTCGGCTCACGCTCGGGGCATATGCCAAGCTCGATAAGTATCTGAGGCATTTTTGAAACGCCCTCTCCGAGACCTATTTCACGCACGGGACAACAGCGCTTCTCCTCAGAGTGAGAGGTTATTTTCGTTGATACTACCCAGCGGTTATCCACGAAATCAAGCTTGAGCGAGTCCTTGTCTCCCGTATCGGTAAGAGTGCCGTCGGGAAGAATAGCACGCCACAGAGGTGATGTGTATGACATATCACAGCCGTTTTGCATGGTGTCGGCGTTGGGAATTACCTGAAGCTCACCGTTACACCAACGGAAGCCCGAGCACCATTCGAACACGTTTCCGCAAAGGTCGGCAATTCCGTCCGCTCGGTGATTGTGATACCAGGTAAGAGGTCCTGAGCCTGTAAGCGTATGACCCGGTACGCTCTTTCCGTCAAGGGTTGTCATAGTGGCAGGTGTACCGTGACTTTCGGCATTCTCTCCGTACTGACCGTAATAGGTGTTACCCTCGGGAATAGTGCCGTTTTTCTTACACCATAGTGCAAGAGCGCCCCACAGAGAGTAGGGAGTGATACCCCACCCACGTCCCTTTATTGAGCAAAGCCTTGCCGAGTCGTCAAAGGTGAAGCAGGTCGCAGGGTCACGGTTTGGCAGACTGTACGCTCTGCCGAATTTTATACAGCTTATATATTTTCCTACGGCAACCGTTTCGTATTCCCGTCCGTTGACAATAAATGCGGGATGAGTGCGTGAATCAAGACCGCTTGAAAGGTTTGCCGAGTTCATTTTCGGTATAAGCACCATTACCGACGGGAGTCCGATATCGTCGAGAATTACCGTGTTGGTGCCTCCCGACAAATGCTCGACTGCAAGCTTGAAATCCTCCCAGCAATCACTTGACGGTATGTTTTTGCAAAATTCAACGTTGCGCGCATTTATAATTTCTGCCGCCTCACGCGATTCACTTCCGTCAGGGGATACAAAATCGTATAATATTCCTTTTTCGGCACGAAGCCTTGCGTCATCCTTCATAAAAATGCTTGCCATAAAATCACTCCTTTTTTTAATTCTATCATAATGAGTCAATATTTACAATAAAATGACACAAAAAACTAAATAATTCACAATTTTTCAAAAAAATCCTTTTTTGTATTGATTTTTTTATTTAAGGTGGTATAATAGACATAGGGCACAGAAAAGCGTCTCCAGACGGGGAGGCTTTTGATTTTTTTAAGGAAGGTCATAAACTATGTACAGACAAGGCTTTGATAACGACAAATATATATCACTCCAATCTCAGAAGATTCGTGACAGAATTAACGCCTTCGGAGGAAAGCTTTATCTTGAATTCGGAGGAAAGCTTTTCGACGATTTTCATGCGTCACGCGTTCTTCCCGGCTTTGAGCCTGACAGTAAGGTCAAGATGCTTCTTGAGCTTCGTGACTCGGCTGAAATTGTCATTGTTATCAGTGCTGATGCTATCGAAAAAAATAAGCGTCGCGGAGACCTTGGTATAACCTATGATCTCGATGCCCTTCGACTTATTGATGCATTCCGCGGAATCGGTCTTTACGTCGGCAGTGTAGTAATCTCTCACTTCCGCTCACAGCCTACTGCAATCGCCTTTGAAAAGCGTCTTGCAACTCTCGGCATCAAGACCTACCGCCATTATATAATCCCCGATTATCCTGCCAACATACCCTACATCGTATCGGATGAAGGCTTTGGCGCAAACGATTACATAGAGACCGAAAGAAGCCTCGTTGTCGTAACCGCTCCCGGACCCGGAAGCGGAAAAATGGCTACCTGCCTTTCCCAGCTTTATCACGACCACAAGAGAGGTATCAGCGCAGGCTACGCAAAATTCGAGACCTTCCCGATTTGGAATATTCCGCTCAGCCATCCCGTAAACCTCGCGTACGAGGCGGCAACAGCCGACCTTGATGACGTTAATATGATAGACCCCTATCACCTTGAGGCATACGGCGAAACCACCGTAAACTATAACCGAGACGTTGAGATATTCCCCGTTCTTCGCGCAATGTTTGAAAAAATTTCGGGCACCTGCCCCTACAAGAGCCCGACCGATATGGGCGTCAATATGGTAGGAAATTGTATTTTTGACGACGAAGCCGTTTGCGACGCCGCTCGTCAGGAGATAATCCGCCGTTATTACCGTGCCTCCTGCTCACTCCGTCAGGGTATGAGCGAGCAATCCGAGGTCACCAAGCTTGAGCTTATTATGAACAAGCTCGGTATCACAAAGGAGGAACGCCCCGTTGTTGATAAAGCTATTGCAAAGGCTGAGGAAACGGGTGCTCCCGCAGTGGCTATTCAAATGCCCGACGGCGCTATCGTTACGGGTAAGACCTCCTCTCTCCTTGGAGCCTCTGCCGCCGCAATGCTTAACGCACTCAAGCACCTTGCGGGTATCACCGACGACGTGACTCTTATCTCTCCCGCCGTAATTGAGCCTATTCAGGAGTTAAAAACAAAGGTTATGGGTAACAATAACCCGAGACTCCATACCGATGAAATACTTATTGCTCTGTCAATTTCAGCGGTTACAAGTCCTACCGCCGCTCTTGCTATGAAACAGCTTGAAAAGCTCCGCCTCTGCGAAGCACATTCCACCGTCATTCTTTCCCGAGTTGACGAAAACGTATTCCAGAAGCTTGGCGTCAATATTACCTGCGAGCCAAAGTATCAGACAAAGAAGCTCTATCATAACAGATAAATAAAAAGTGGAAAAGCGTTTGCTTTTCCACTTTTTTTTAAAGCTCGTCCGTGAAGTAAGCTCGTGTATTTGCGTGTCTGCCCTGCATATCCTCAACGGTGAGGCGGATATATCCGCAGTTTTCGGGAATATCAAAGCAAGCCTCGGTGATAGGCTCATCCTTTGCCCATATGCAGCGTGAATGTCTCAATTCCGTGCCGATGTAGATCCTCTTTGCAGGGGAGGAGGTTATATATACCTTGCCGTCCTCTATATAAAGCGAATGTATTTCAGGTCCTTGAGATGCGTACATATCACCTCTCACCATAGCGTCGGTTATCGTCTTGTAGTCAAGCTTATCAGCCTTTATGACCGTGAAAGCGCCGAAGGAATCACGCTCGGGGTTTTCACCTCTGTTATGGTTGTCATCTGCGCCTATGCAGAATATTCTCTCACCGCCTCGGAGAATCTGGTCGTAGATATAGGGATTGTAGTCCTCATAGCCTTCGACGTAGCATCCGTAGTTGCACATTTCAACGGCGTGCATTCCGTGATAGTTGAGAAATTGCTCCGCGGTTTCCATAGACCACGAAGGATGATTGTAGGTGACGAAGAAGCCCTCGTCACGACATTCCTGCATAAATTTGCTTATAACCTCGGGAGAATAGAAAAATTCAAATTGTGGCTTTTCCTTGTCGTATATTACCCAATCCACCGCAGGCTTGTTGTAATACCTCCAATGGTCCATCTCCTTCTGGTTGAAGCAGGGGCGTACGAGATTATCGGGGTCGAGTGCAATCGCGCATATGTGGCAGGTGCGTATAGTATGTGTCGTTTTATCCTTTTCAGCTTGTGCCATTCCCACCTCAAAGCCTCGGAGCGCAAGAAAGCCCTCGTCGGTCAGATGAGATTGGTCTATCATCATTGAATGGTCGGTATAAGCTACGATGGAATATCCTCTCTTGGAATATTCTTCTTTGATTTGCTCGGGAGTCCATTGTCCGTCGGAAATCGTTGAGTGACAATGAAGATTTGCCTTGTATGAATTAGTTTCGGGTAATAAAAGCTTTTTCAAAATCTTTACCTCATTTTTCACAAATCAATAAAATCGTGTGAACCTTCATGGTAAACTCTGTTTTTGTCGTGGTGGCAATAAGCTCGGAAGAGTTGTTTTCGTCTACTGCAAAAACGTCATATTCTCCCGACCTTCCAAAGTCAATGCTTACGGTCTTTTCGGGAGCGTTGTCGTTGTTTGTGTAATAGGTGATGACGGTCTTTGATTTTCCGTTTTCATCAACGCCGGAAAGGACGTATATTTCGTCGTCATCACGTGTGTATTCAACCTCCTTGAGGTCATAGAAGCTACCGTACCACAAGAAAGGATAATATCCCTTGAATGGTCTTAAGGTGTAAAAGTCCCACATTCCGTTGAATACACTAGGTCTGGCATCGTAGTACATGAGCATATCAATGCTTGTTCTCTGCGCCTCGCTCATACATGCCATTATGAATGCCGCACCCTTAAGCCCGCATATCTTCTCAATTGAGTAGATGAATTCTTCTCCCATCCATCCCTGAACGTAGTTCCATTCGTTGAGTATGGATTCGGTTTCGGTATATCCTGCCTTATCCAATCTTTCACGGTAGAGATTGGATGCATTGACTATCCGGGAAGGCTCGGTGCAATATGCATGCCACGAGAAGAAGTCGATGGGTACGTTTCTTGCACTCATTTCGTTTATGAAGTCTTCTGCCCATTCCAACCATCCTGCCACCGCAGGTCCGCCTATCTTGAGATGGGGGAAGCATTTTTAAGATGCTTTGCGGTAACCTCGTAAAGATCATAGAACTGAGCCTTTGTTCCTGCCCACGTACGCTTGTAAGGGTTATCCTCTGCATCAAGGTCGGGCTCGTTCCATATTTCCCAATACGGCATATCAAGCTTGAAGCCGTTTGCCCATCCTTTTGTGTAATGGCGGATTATATGCTCACATACAACCGCCCACTTGTGAAAATCGGCAGGCGGATATATGTTGTATTTTTTGATGTAATGCTCTATCTTCTGCCCGAGTCTGAAAAAGGTCTTTGTGTCGGCATCCAACGTTACGAGGATATATTCGTCGGTGCAGGCAAAGTCATATGATTCGGGAACGTAAGGGTTAGCGGTGAAATCGGGGAATATTGCGGAGATGTCAACCGAATGCTCTCCACCGTATCCTGCATTGAAGGCTGCATCGTGGTTCCTCGCATAAGGAATTCGTGCTGCTTTATAGGTTTCTATATTTGATCTTGATTGGTCAACTGCATGTCTTTTGTGAACTGGACCGTTGTTGACACAGTTTAGCGGCTTGAAATCACCGATGATTTTTTCGGTGTTGATTCTAATGATACTCATAAGCTATCACCTCTATTTGATTTTAACTTTATTCAACCGAAAAGTCAATACAAATTGAGACGAAATGTATACTTTTTTGCAACAGACTATTGACTTTTACGCTTTAGTGTGCTAAAATACTAAAGAAATAAAGCAAACTGCGGAGGAATGAAATGGAAAAGAAGCCTATTACGGTAAGCGACAAGCTTTTTGATGCCGTATTAAAACTTGAAAATATTGAAGAATGTAAGGCATTTTTTGAGGATCTTTGCACAATCCGTGAGCTTCAGGATTTAACCCAGCGCTTTGAGGTTGCCTGCATGCTTTGGGAGGGCAAGAACTATCAGGAGGTGTCACGCCTGACGGGTGCTTCCACCGCAACCATATGCCGAGTTAATAAATGCATAAACTACGGCAGCGACGGTTACCGCAAGGTGCTTGAAAGGGAAAACGGTGAGAAAAAATGAATTTTCCCGAGGCAATACTGAAAAATGAAGAGAAGGCAATCTTCCGCCTTCGTTCCCTTTACCGTCAGCGAGGCTACGAGCCTTATAAAATGAGTAAATTTGAGGAATACGATTTGTACGTCAGAAACAAGAGCTTTCTTGTTTCTGACAACGTTATTACCTTTACCGATACCGACGGCAAGCTTATGGCACTCAAGCCTGACGTTACCCTTTCTATCGTAAAGAACACAAGAGAAGGGGAGACCAGAAAGGTTTACTATAACGAAAACGTCTACCGAGTATCCGAGGGCAGTCACTCTTATAAGGAGATAATGCAGACGGGTCTTGAGTGTATAGGTACGATTGACCTTTACGCACTCTCGGAGGTTTTGACCCTTGCGGTTGAAAGCCTCGGAGCAATCTCCGACGATTATTTGCTTGACGTTTCACATCTCGGCATAACCCTGACGCTTTTAAAGCTTTCGGGTGCGGAGCCGAATTACGTCAAGCGTATTCTTGAGTGTATGGGTGAGAAAAATCTTCACGGAATCACCTCAATATGCCGTGAGGCAGGAGTAAGTGACAAGGATACCGAGCGTATCAAGACTCTCGTTAAATGCTACGGAAAGCCGAGCGAGGTAATAGAAAAGCTTCGTACAATTCTCGTTGAGGAGGAATTTGCCGAGGCACTCGATGGACTTGAAACTGTGCTTGAGCTTGCATCAAGTGACAGAATCCGTCTTGACTTCTCGGTAGTCGGAGATATAAGCTATTACAACGGAATCGTATTCAAGGGCTTTGTCAACGGTATTCCCTCGGCGGTTTTGTCGGGCGGTGAATACGACGAGCTTATGAAGCGCTTCGGACGTACCTGCGGAGCAATAGGCTTTGCGGTATACCTTGATTTGCTTGAGAATTTTTCCACCGTACCCGAATATGACGTTGACACGCTTGTGGTATATGGCGACCGTACTCCCGCAGGACTTGTTGCAGATACCGTAAGGACTCATATTTCTCAAGGAGAAACGGTGCGTGCCGAGAAATGTATACCCGAAAAGCTTAAATATAAAACACTTGTTGAATTAACAGAGGAATAAAAATGGACAATATGCTGAACGTTGCACTTCCCAAGGGCAGACTTGGAGAAAAGGTGTATGCAATGTTTGAAAAGGCGGGCTTTGAATGTCCCGCAATACATGAAAATAACCGAAAGCTCATATTCGAAAATCCCGAAAAGCAGGTCAGATATTTTTGGGTAAAGCCCTCCGACGTTGCGATATACGTTGAGAGAGGTGCGGCGGACGTGGGTGTTGCGGGTAAGGATATACTCCTTGAATACAGCCCCGACGTATACGAGCTTCTCGACCTTGACACAGGTAAATGTAGAATGGCTGTAGCCGCTCCCCGTGATTTTCGTGACAATCCGCAGAGGACTCTCCGCGTTGCCACCAAGTTTGTTAATATAACCAAGCGTTATTACGCGGGACTCGGACGAGATATTGATATAATCAAGCTTAACGGCTCAATCGAGCTTGCACCCATTTTAGGACTTTCCGACGTCATTGTTGATATAGTCGAAACGGGTACCACCCTCCGTGAAAATAACCTTGAGGTGTTCGAGGAGGTAGTTCCGATAAGCGCAAGGCTTATTTCGAACAAGTCGAGCTTCAGATTTAAAAACGAGCTTATTGAAAAGGTAGCGCAAAGCATTGCCGAGCAGATTGCAGAGGTTTCAAAATGATTAGAATTTTAAAATACGGAGAGGTTTCTCCCTCCGAAATATTTGACAGAACGCTGCCTACTCAAAGGGTAGAGGGAGCGGTAGCCGAGATTATTGCCGAGGTAGTAAAGAACGGAGATAGCGCTCTTTACGCCTTCGCAGAAAAATTTGATAAGGTAAAGCTTGACAGCCTTACCGTTACTCCCGAGGAGATAGCGGAGGCAAGGGCGTCAGTTTCTCCCGAATTTCTCAACGTGCTTGAAAGAGCGGCTGCAAATATCCGTCGTTTCCACGAAAAGCAGATAAGACACGGCTACGTTATAAACGAGGAAAACGGTATTGTTATCGGTCAGAAGGTTATTCCCGTTGACCGTGCGGGACTTTACGTTCCCGGAGGCACGGCGGCTTATCCCTCAACCGTTTTAATGGATGCCATTCCCGCAAAGCTTGCAGGCTGTCGCGAGGTCGTTATGACCACACCTCCCGCAAAGGACGGTAAGGTTAATCCCGTAATCCTTGCCGCCGCAAGCGTTGCAGGTATCGACCGCATCTTCAAGGTAGGCGGAGCACAGGCGATTGCCGCTCTTGCTTACGGTACACAGACCGTGCCGAAGGTCGATAAGATAGTAGGTCCCGGTAACGCCTTCGTTGCCGAGGCAAAGAAGCAGGTTTTCGGCAGAGTTTCAATTGATATGATTGCAGGACCGAGCGAGATTCTCATCGTTTCGGACGGAGGCTCTGATCCCCGTCACCTTGCCGCAGACCTTCTATCTCAGGCAGAGCACGATCGTATGGCAAGTGCGGTGCTCGTTACCGACTCCGAGGAGCTTGCACTCAAGGTTTCCGAGGAGCTTGAAAAGCAGATTCCCGAGCTGACACGCTGTGACATTGCCCGTGAGTCCATCGACACTAACGGTATGATAATCATTGCGCCTGATATTAAAACTGCGATTGAAATATCCAATGAGCTTGCTCCCGAGCATCTCGAGTTGTCGGTTGCAGACCCGTTTGAGTGGCTTGGCGAGGTAAGACACGCAGGTTCGGTATTTATGGGCAGATACTGTCCCGAGGCACTCGGTGACTATTTTGCAGGACCCAACCATACGCTTCCAACGGGCGGTACGGCTAAATTCTCAAGCCCTCTGTCAGTTGACGATTTCGTAAAGACGATGCAGTTTACTTATTATACAAAGGATGCTCTCTCGAAGGTGGCGGACGACGTTGCTCTTTTCGCAACCGAGGAGGGACTTACCGCACACGCTAAATCCGCCGTTGTGCGCAAGGAGGAAAAATGAGCAGATTTTTCACTTCAAAATATTCAAATCTCGTGCCGTATACACCGGGTGAGCAGCCCAAGGACAGAAAGTTTGTAAAGCTTAATACGAACGAATCTCCCTTTGCAACTCCCGAGTGTGCGGTTGAAGCGGCTAAGGCTGCGGCAGAACGCTCTCAGCTTTATTCCGACCCCGAATGCACTCTTTTCCGTCAGGCACTTGCAAAGCGCTTTGACGTTGATTACGATATGACCATTGCCGTAAACGGCTCGGACGAGATTCTCAATTTTGCCTTTATGGCTTTTTGCGACGAGAATTGTCCCGCACTCTTTCCCGACATTTCCTACGGCTTTTATCCCGTCTTTGCTAACCTTTCCCATATTCCCTACAAGACCTTTCCGTTGAGAGAGGATTTCACGATTGATATTGAGCCCTATAAAAATACTTGGGGTACGGTGATTATAGCAAACCCCAACGCTCCGACGGGCATCGCACTTTCTCTTGACGAGATTGAGGAGATAGTGGCGTCTAATTCCGACAGAGTGGTGGTTGTAGACGAGGCTTACGTCGATTTCGGCACGCAGAGTGCAGTGCCTCTTGTAAAGAAATATCCTAACCTGCTTGTAACTCAGACCTTCTCGAAGTCGCGCTCAATGGCAGGTGCAAGACTCGGCTTCGGCATTGCGCAGAAGGAGCTTATTGCCGACCTTAACACGCTCCGATATTCAACAAACCCCTACAACGTAAACTCACTCACTCTTGCTATGGGCAAGGCGGTGCTTGAAAATGACGAGATTACCGCTGAGCGTTGTCAGGTGATTGCGGATAACCGTGAGTGGACGATGGGCGAGCTTGCCCGTCTCGGATTCACCTTTACTCCTTCGAAGACAAATTTCATTTTTGCCCGTCATCCCGAGGTGTCGGGTGGCGATATTTACACAAGGCTTCGTGAAAAGGGCGTGCTTGTACGTCATTTTACCGCCGAGAGAATATGCGAATATAACCGCATTACCGTAGGCTCACGGGAGCAGATGGAAATACTCGTCTCTGCCCTTGAAGAAATTCTGGAGGAAAAATAATGCAGATAGCAGAAATAAAGCGTAAAACCGCTGAAACCGATATATATCTTATTCTCGGTGATAAAACCGAAATTTCAACGGGCGTTGGCTTTCTTGACCATATGCTCACACTCTTTTCCCGTCATTCGAATATTCCATTGACCGTTAAGTGTGTTGGTGACGTCGAGGTTGATGCCCATCACACCACCGAGGATGTAGGAATATGTCTCGGTCAGGCTCTTGTAAAGGCTCTTGGCGACAAAAAAGGTATTGCCCGTTACGGAAGCATCACTCTTCCTATGGACGAGTCGCTTATTCTTGCCGCCGTTGATATTTCGGGCAGAGGCGGTCTTTACTATGACGTTGACGGACTTGCTGAAAAGGTGGGAGATTTCGACACCGAGCTTTGCGAGGAGTTTTTCATTGCCCTTGTAAGAGAGGCGGGTATAACTCTTCACATAAAGAAGCTTGCAGGCAGAAATACCCATCACATAATTGAGGGTATATTCAAGGCGGTAGGCAGAGCGCTTCGTCAGGCGGTAAGACTTGATCCCGACGAGGAGGGCAGAGTGCCCTCGACCAAAGGAGTGCTTTAATGATAGCGATAGTTGATTACGGAGTCGGAAATCTTTTTTCTCTCAAAAGCTCACTCGATGCCATAGGCGTTGACGCTTGCATTACCTCCGATGAGGATGTTCTTCGCTCTGCGGACAAAATAATCCTTCCGGGTGTAGGTGCATTCCGTGATGCCATTGCCAAGCTTCGCGAAAGCGGACTCGACCGTGTTGTCGTCGAGGAAGCTCAAAACGGCAAGGAGCTTATGGGAATTTGTCTCGGTATGCAGATGCTTTTTGAGAAAAGCTACGAATACGGAGAATGGGAAGGGCTCGGACTTTTAAAGGGCGAGATAATTCCCTTAAAGGACTTTGTGCCGAGTGAATTGAAAATTCCTCATATGGGCTGGAATAAGCTTATATTCAAGAAGGAGACTCCTATTTTTAAATATATAAACGACGGAGACGCCGTTTACTTCGTTCATTCCTATCACGCAGTAGGCTGTGATGATTCGGTTTGCTCTACCTCGGAATACGGACGTGAGGTTACCGCCGCCGTATCACTCGGAAACGTACACGGATGTCAGTTCCATCCCGAAAAGAGCGGACAGGTGGGTCTTGCAATTCTCAAGGCATTCTGCGAAAAGGAGTAGACTATGAAAATTTTTCCCGCAATAGATTTATATGAAAAAAAGGCGGTCCGTCTTTATAAGGGACGCTATGACGAAATGACCGTTTACAGCGACGATCCATTGTCGGTAGCCCTTGACTTTGAGGAAAGCGGTGCGGAGTATATCCACCTTGTTGACCTTGAGGGTGCTCGTGACGGCAATACGCCTAACATTGACGTTGTAAAGAAAATAGTTGATAACACCGACCTTTTCGTTGAAATCGGCGGAGGAATTCGTTCGATGGAGACGGTTGACAAATATCTTGAAATAGGCGTTGACCGAGTAATTCTCGGCACAGCCGCTCTCACCGATGAGGCTTTTCTCAAAGAGGCACTTGAAAAATACGGTGATAAGATTGCCGTCGGCGTTGATATCAAGGACGGAAACGTTGCCATAAAGGGCTGGGTTGAACGCTCGGAGGTTGATGCCTTCGATTTCTGCGAGAAGCTTCAGACACTCGGTGTTTCAAACGTTATTTGTACCGACATTTCCCGTGACGGTGCAATGAAGGGGGCGGCACACGAGCTTTACCGTGAGCTTTCCGACAGATTTTCTCTCAAGATTACCGCATCGGGCGGAGTGTCAAGCCTTGACGACGTTAAGCGTCTTACCGCACTCGAGCTTTACGGTGCGATAATAGGCAAGGCTTATTATACGGGCGCTATCTCAATTCGTGAGGCGGTGGAGGTAGCAAAATGATTACGAAAAGAATTATTCCCTGCCTCGACGTGCGTGACGGCAGAGTCGTCAAGGGAACGAACTTTAAGAATCTCAACGACGTATCATCCCCCGTTGACCTTGCAAAATATTACAGTGATAACGGTGCTGATGAGCTTGTCTTTTACGATATTACCGCATCTGCCGAGGGCAGAAGACTTTTTACGGACATACTCACCGAGGTTGCCCGTACCATATTTATCCCTCTGACAGTCGGCGGTGGCATCAATACCGTTGACGATTTCGACCGTGTGTTAAAATGCGGTGCAGATAAGGTCAGCGTAAATTCGGGCGCAATCCGTAATCCGTCGCTCATTCCCGAGGCGGCAAAGCGTTACGGAGACCAGTGCGTCGTCCTCTCGGTCGACGTTGCCCGTGTGGACGGTGTATTCCGTGTCTTCGCCAAGGGAGGCCGTGAAAACACGGGTCTCGAGGCAATCGAATGGATAAAGAGGGGAGTTGCCAACGGAGCAGGTGAAATAGTCCTCAATTCAATTGATACCGACGGCGTGAAAAAGGGCTTCGATCTTGAAATGCTCAAGGCGGTGTCCGATGCCGTTTCCGTTCCCGTTATAGCCTCGGGCGGAGCAGGATGTATTCAGGATTTCGTAACCCTTTTCAAAACTCTTCCCAAGGTTGACGCAGGTCTTGCCGCTTCAATTTTTCATTTCGGAGAGGTACAGATATCCGACCTCAAGCAAACCCTTGCACAAAATGGTATTCTCGTAAGATAGAAAGGAATAATTATGGATATAAAGGCACTTAAATTTGATTCAAACGGACTTATCCCCGCAATAGTGCAGGATGCCGAAACCAAAGAGGTTTTGACTCTTGCCTATATGAACGAGGAAAGCCTCAAGGTTACAATGGAAAAGAAGCTCACTTGCTTCTGGAGTCGTTCAAGAAACGAGCTTTGGCTCAAGGGTGAGACAAGCGGAAACTATCAGCACGTAGTTTCGGTTACCGCCGATTGCGATAACGACGCCCTCGTCGTGCTTGTACGTCCCGACGGACCTGCTTGTCACACAGGCACCGTTTCTTGCTTCGAAAATACCGTTTTTGAAAATGACGATGAGCATCCCTTCAGTCTCGAAGCGCTTATGGACCTCATTTCCCGTCGCAAGACCGAGAAGAAGGAGGGCTCCTATACCACCTATCTCTTTGAAAAGGGTATTGATAAAATTCTCAAAAAGGTCGGAGAGGAATCCACCGAGGTAATAATCGCAGGTAAAGCCGACGATAAGCGTGAAACCATTTACGAAATTGCCGACCTTACCTATCACATTATGGTCCTTATGATTGAAATGGGCATTTCCCTTGAGGATATAAGGGCGGAGCTTGCTTCAAGACACGTAATAGATAAAAAGGTTAAGCAAGAGAAGATGACCTAAATTTTTGCGTCATAAATTCGTCCAATACATCGTTAAAAGCGGGATATGAGTGTCTCGAAATACGTAAGTATTCCATCGACACTCCTACCCGCTTTTGCCTTGTCTTGAACAAATTTATATAGCAAAATGCTTGCGTCATAAATTCGTCCAATACATCGTTAAAATCAAGATGGGAGTATCTCGACTTACGGAAAGTCGGTACTCCCATCTGTGTTTAACAAAATGATGAAAAAAGCATTGAAATTGCGGCGGTAGTGTGATAAAATGAAAGTGCATAATTTTATGAGAGGTAATTTATATGGACGTAAAAGTGCTATGTGAATTGATTGAAGAACGGAAGGATGAGCTTTTCAGTCTTTTATCGAGTCTTGTCAAGATAAATTCCGAGAGCTTCGGCTCTTACGGAAATGAGGAGGAATGTGCAAGGTACGTTTACTCTCTCTGCCGTGAGCTTGGTCTTGAGACAGAGCTTTATTCACCGCTTGACCTTGAGGGCTTTGAGGAGCATTCGGACTATTTACCCGGTCGCAATCTTGAAAACCGTTACAACGTGACCGCACGCTTCAAGGGAGAGGAAAACACCGACGAGCTTATGCTTATGGCTCATACCGACACCGTAGGCATCGGAAATCCGTCAAATTGGTGTAGAGACGCTTTGTCGGGTGAAATTCGCGACGGCAAGATTTTCGGAAGAGGCGCGTGTGATGATAAGTATGCCATTGCGACGGTGCTCTTTCTTATAAGGCTTCTTCAGGAAAAGGGCTTTGTTCCGTCTAAAAATCTTATATTTTCCGCATATTCCGACGAGGAATACGGCGGCTCTCACGGAGCGCTTGCAAGCGTTTTGAAATATCCGACCAAGCGTATTGTCAGCCTTGACGGACGGGACGGACAGATATGGCACTGTGGCTCGGGAGGTCAGGAAATCCGCTTCAAGTGGCACGTTGACAAGACGGTTGACAGCGCAATGACCACCGCAATGGCAATCCCGACCGTGCTTGAGGTTATCCGTGAATTTGCCGACAACCGCCGACGTGAGCTTGAGAAAAACCGCTTCTACAAGGGGACGATTATTCCCGAGACCTCTCTCCGTGTGCTTGAGGTCAAGGCAGGTAATAACGGTATGGATATGGGAGTCGGTGAGGTGCTTTTCGTATTCTACACCGACAAAACAAAGGATGAGATATACGCCGAGCTCGAGGGCTTTAACGATAAGATGCGTGAGCGTCTTGCTCCGCTCGGTATCATTTCCGACGGCTTTGTACCTAACACAAGATTTTTCCACTACGTATTCTGCGAGCCTGACAGCGAGGACGTTATGACGATGGTTGAGGCATCCCGTGAGGCTACGGGCAACGAGCTTCTCGTTTGCGGCTCGTGTCTTTCCGACCTGTCCGTTATATCCAAATTCGGTTCAAGCTCCGCTTACGGCTTTGGTGCAGGGCGTGATTTCAGCGTTGATGGCGGAGCGCATCAGCCCAACGAGTTTATCGAATGTGACAGACTCGTTGATTATACTAAAACAGTCGGCGCATTTATTTTAAAAATATTGGGGTAATATTATGAGAAGCTTGTATAAAGAAAAAAGTGTAAACAGTTACAGAACGTCAACCGATAAGGTTTTCGTTGACACCGAAAACCGTTATTCCTATAACGGAATAATCGACAAGACCTATAAATTTATTGAGGGATTTCAGCTTAAGAGCCCTACTCTTTGGCGTCGCTTCGTTCAGCAATTCCGTGAGCCGTCCGACAATGACGGTGGCTGGAGAGGTGAGTATTGGGGCAAGATGATGCGCGGTGCAACCTTCGTGTATTCCTACACTCGCGACGAGGAGCTTTATTCAATGCTTGCACAGACCGTTGAGGATATGATTGAGAGTGTTGATTCCCTCGGACGTATCAGCTCCTATCCTGCGGAAAACGAGTTCAGCGGCTGGGATATGTGGTGCAGAAAATACGTGCTTTTAGGTATGCAGTATTTTCTTGAAATTTGCCGTGACGAGTCACTTGAAAAGCGTATAATCGCTTCAATGTGTACTCAGGTTGATTATATAGCCTCCAAAATCGGTGACGGAGAGGGGCAGACCAAGATTACTCACACCTCTAATTTCTGGAGAGGTCTCAACGCCTCCTCTATTCTTGAGCCGGTAGTAAGACTTTATATGCTCACCGAAAACAAGACCTATCTCGCACTTGCCGAGCATATAATCGGACACGGCTGTATTGATATCGGAAACATCTTTGAGTATGCCCTTGCGGATGGTCTTTATCCTTATCAGTATCCCGTTACAAAGGCGTATGAAATGATCTCCTGCTTTGAAGGACTTTTGGAGTATTACAGACTTACGGGAGACGAAAAGCACAAGAGGGCTGTCGTTAATTTTGCCGACAAGATGCTTGAGACCGACTTTACGGTAATAGGCAGCGGCGGATGCACTCACGAGCTTTTTGACCATTCCACCGTTCGTCAGGCTAATACCACTAACGGTAACATTGCGCAGGAGACCTGCGTTACCGTAACCATGATGAAGTTTATGTATCAGGTGCATCTCGTGACGGGAGACCCCAAATACGTTGACGCCTTTGAGCGCTCACTTTATAACGCATATCTCGGTGCAGTAAATACAAATAAGAAGGTTTGCTATGAGGTGCTTACACCCGAATGTGTGAAAGAGCCTATGCCCTTTGACAGCTACAGCCCTCTTACCGCAGACCGTAGAGGTAAGGGCGTCGGAGGACTCCGATTTATGTCCGATAATCATTATTACGGCTGTTGTGCCTGCATCGGCTCGGCGGGTATCGGTCTTGTGTCGAAAATGCATCTTATGACCACACCCGACGGAATTGCACTCAATCTGTTTATCGGTGGTAAGGCGGAAACCGTGACACCAAGCGGGGAAAGACTTATTCTCGAAACTGTGACCGACTATCCCAAGGGAAGTGACGTCTCGGTAAAATTAACTCTTGACAAGCCCGAGCGCTTTACGCTTCTCGTCAGAAATCCCGAATGGAGCAAGAATACCTCCGTTAAGGTTAACGGTCAGTCTGTTCAGGTAAGTGACGGATACGTTTCAATTAGCCGTGAGTGGAAAAACGCTGATACCGTTGAAATTTCACTTGATATGCGAACCGTTGCCATTTATCCCGAGGTATACGGTGAGCAGGTGGTAATGACGGGTACGGTGCTCGACCGAGGAGGCAACCTTGCGGTAATCCCCGTATACGATAAGCAGGACCCTCTTGCCGTAAAGCATATTGCTCTTCAAAGAGGACCTTTGATGCTTGCGCAGGAGAATTCTCTCGGTTACAGCGTAGATGACCCCATTGACGTTCTTGTGAATTCCGACGGAACGGTTGACGTAAAAGAAAGCACTTCTCCGTATGAGTCGATAGTGGCTTTTGAGATTCCCTTGACAGACGGTAGCTTTATGACGGTTACCGACTATGCGTCTGCGGGTAAGGATTGGACGAGCCGTATGGCTGTGTGGATACTTACTGAATGAAGCCGTACCTTTTAATGATATCATAACAAAAGCGTGATGCCGAGGCATCACGCTTTTGTGTATAAAAAAGGAAAGCGTTTCCGCTTTCCTTTACTTTTGAATTTATTTGCCCATATGCTTGAGGACCTCAGCGGTAACCTTTGCAACGAGTTCGTTGATGTCCATATCGTTTGCGCTCTGCTGATAGCCTCTTCCGCAGCTATTGAAGAGCTCGAGCTTTTCTACAACTGCCTTGCGGATAGCTTCAACTGCCGCAGGGATGAGGTCGGTGATACCCTTGTTCATATCAGTGAACGCACGGAATTCAGCCTCAACTGCCGCAATATTGATATCGGTAAAGATATTTACCTTAGAAATACCCTTTTCGATTGCAGTTCTGAAATCGTTATCGGTAAGACCTGAACCGCCGTGAAGAACGAGGGGTACGTCAACGGTATTTGCAATAGTCTCAATTCTGTTGAAGTCGAGCTTGGGGGGAAGCTTGTATGCACCGTGTGCGGTACCTACTGCAATTGCAAGCGCGTCAACCTTGGTTCTTGTAACGAAATCGTATGCCTGCTCGGGATCGGTGTAGTACTTGGTGGGATCCTCTTCCTGATCTGCACCCGTGCCACCCTCAACACCGCCTACGTGTCCAAGCTCACCCTCGATGGTAGCTCCGTAGGAGTGTGCGATGTCTGCCATCTCACGAACCTTTCTTACGTTATCCTCATAGGAATCGGTAGAGCAGTCGTACATAATGGACGTAAAGCCAAGCTCAAGAGCCTTGATGCAGGTTTCCTTCTTGAGACCGTGGTCAAGGTGAGCAACAATCGGAACTCTTGCCTTCTTTGCCATAGGGATAAGGTAGTAGGAAACCTCCTCAAGAGGACAGTAGGGGAGAAGCACCTCTGCGGTACCCATAATAACGGGAGAGCCTGTCTGCTCTGCCGCCTGAATGATACCTCTTGCAAGCTCCATGCTTACTGCATTGAAAAGACCTACGCCGTACTTATTCTTCTTAGCAGGGTAGAGTACCTCGTTCATGTTAACTAACATAATATTTTCCTCCGTTTTATAACTTGCCGATAGCAGTATGCGGATATACCGCTAATGGCTACATTTGTTTCCAATGATATTATACACCATAAAAGCATATAAAGTCAACACAAAACAAACATAAAAGTCGGGATAAATCAAAAAAAGTCAAGTTTTTGTGATAAAAACCTCGTTAAAATCAAAGCTTTTAACACTTTTTGTATCACTGATGATAGGTTTCAAGGAAATCGCCTATCTCAAGCATAGCGTCGTGAAGCTTTTCAGCCTCGGGAAGCATAACCACACGGAAGTGGTCGGGGTCGGGCCAATCGAAGCCGCTGCCGGGTACGATGAGTATATGCTTTGCCTTGAGAAGATCAAATGCGAATTGCTTGTCGTTTGTTATGTTGTGCTTCTTTGCGTCAAATTTCGGGAAGATGTAGAACGCGCCCGAGTTCTTGACGTAGCTGATATCGTCAATCTTGTCCATTGCCGCGCAGCAAGCCTCGCGCTGATCGTAGAGACGTCCGCCCGGTACCATCATTGCCTGCGTGCTTGCGTTGTCCTCGAGTGCCGCGGGAATAACGAGCTGCATAAGTGCATTCGAGCAAAGACGCATTGCCGCAAGTGCAACAAGACCCTGAATGAAGTCCTCGCATTTTGTAGTGTCACCGCTTACGCACATCCATCCGCAACGGAATCCGCAGATGATGTGAGACTTTGAAAGTCCGTTGAAGGTGATTACGGGAAGGTCGCCCGAGAGGGATGCAAGAGCGGTGTGCTTCTTTCTGTCAAGGAGAAGTCTGTCGTAAATTTCGTCTGCGCAGATGATGAGGTTGTGCTCCTTTGCAATCTTGATTATCTCAAGAAGCACCTCGTCGGGATAGAGCGCGCCCGT
This sequence comes from Clostridia bacterium, assembly GCA_017558945.1. Classification (GTDB taxonomy): domain Bacteria; phylum Bacillota; class Clostridia; order Oscillospirales; family SIG627; genus RGIG6353. The sequence continues at coordinate 15,230 of JAFYTG010000194.1, read as the reverse complement.
GGGGTTGTTGGGGTTGATGATAACGATTGCACGGGTCTTGGGAGTTATCTTGCTTCTGATGTCGTTAAGGTCGGGGTACCAATCGGATGATTCGTCGCAAACGTAGTGTACGGGTACACCGCCTGCAATTCTTATGGTGTTTGTCCAGAGAGAATAGCAGGGGCAGGGAACGAGCACCTCGTCTCCGTAGTTAACGAGTGCGGTGGTAACCATAGATACAAGCTCGCTTACACCGTTACCGATGAAGATGTGGTCACGGTTGAGCTTTTCGATACCTTTCTTCTTGTGGTATTCGTAAATCGCATCTCTTGCGGCGGGCATACCTCTGAGGTCGCAATAAGCAACCGCCTTGTCTGCGTTTTCAAGAAGTGCGTTTCTTACACTGTCGGGCATTTTAAATCCGAAGGTTGCGGGGTTACCCGTGTTGAGCTTTAATACCTTCGTGCCCTCCTTTTCCATTTTGAGAGCCTCAATGAAAACGGGACCTCTTATATCTGAATGAACGTATTGAAGTTTATCTGAACGCTTAATTTCTTCCATAGTTATCTCCTTTAAAATAATATATTAAAATTTTACCATACAAGGTATTATAAGTCAATATTTTTCGGAATGTCTGAAACACTTTCGTATAATTTTTGGGATAAACTTGATAGTTTGGGAATATTTTCTGCAAATATGGGAAATGTCAAGGTTTTTTAGAATAAAATTGTTCAAAATATATTTTTGTTAAAAACTTGACATTTTCAGTTTAATATATTAAGATAAATGTATATGGAAAAATAGCATATTTTATAGAGAAAAACGAATTTTTTTGGAGTAATTGGATACAAAGGAGTTGACATAAATGAGAATAATTACGGGAAAGGCAAGAGGCACCCATCTTGACACCGTTGCGGGTGATGCGGTAAGACCCACCACCGAGATGGCGAAGGAGGGACTCTTCAGCTCGATACAGTTCGACCTTGACGGCAGACGCGTGCTTGATTTGTTTGCGGGAAGCGGTCAGCTTGGACTCGAAGCGCTTAGCCGAGGTGCAGAGCTTGCGGTATTTATTGACGAGTCGGAAAAATCGGTTGAGATGGTAAAGCGTAACGCACAGAGAGCCAAGCTCTTTTCACAGTGCAGGGTAGCCCGTATGGACTATACCGATTTTCTTAAAAAGAATAAAGAAACGTTCCATTTTATTTTCGTTGATCCGCCCTATCATATGGACATAATGCCCGAGATAGTCAAGAAGATACTTCGCTACGGAGCACTTGCTGAGGACGGTGTTATCCTTTGTGAAAATGATAAGCCCGAGCTTGACCTTGAGGCACTCGATGCGGTTGGTGCAGAGGTCAAGAAGAGATACAAATACGGTAAGACATATATACACGCGGTGGGCAGAAAATGAGCCGTCTTGCCATAATCCCCGGAAGCTTTGATCCGTTGACCACGGGACATTATTCGCTCGTTCTGAGAGCGTCCAAGCTCTTTGAGCAAGTGATAGTACTGGTCTGTCAGAACTTTGAAAAAAGCTATATCTTCACCTCGGAGGAGAGACTTGAAATCGTCAGGGAGGCTTTTTCGGATATTCACAACGTTACAGCCGAAATTCATTCGGGCTGGCTTTACGAATATCTTGAGGCTCATAAGCCCTGCGTGCTCGTCAAGGGAGTACGCAACGAGAGGGATTTTGCCTACGAGCGTGATATGGCGTGCTTTAACTTCGGCAAGTGCGGTGTTGAAACCCTTATTTTACCGTCAGAGCCCTCCGAAAACGATACCTCCTCCACCAAGGTGCGTGCACTTTTGGAGCAGTCGGGGGACTGGAAAGTCCTTATACCGCAAAATGCACAAAAAACTGTCGAAAAATTTTACGCAGGAAAATGAAAAAAATTTTATTTAATGAGTAAAAAACTCTTGCATTTTTCCTTTTCCTGCGTTATACTATAACCAACGGTGGTGGGAAATGGTTTAAAATGATTAAATTTACCGTGATTTTCCCACAAAAGTTAAAATTTGGAAGGGAGGATACGTTATGCTCGGCAATTTTCCGTACAGTATTGATGCCAAGGGCAGAGTTTTTATCCCCTCCAAATTCCGTGAAAAGCAGGGTGAGGAGTTTATTCTCATCAAAAGCGTTAAGCATAAATGCATAAATATATTCTCTCCGCAGGAATGGGAAGAGTATATCAGCAAGCTCAAAGCCCTTCCCAAGCTCAAGACCGACGATATTATGAGATATCTTTGCTCAAGCGCCGCAGAGGTTACCTGTGATTCTCAGGGACGAGTAGTCGTACCTCAGGAGCTTCGCGAATTTGCAGGACTTGAAAAAGAGGTTATGATTATAGGTATTGAGAACAGAGGCGAGATATGGAGCGTTGAAAATTGGAATGCTTATAACGAAAGTCTCAGCGAGGCATCCATTCTTGCAGCTCTTGAGGAGCTTGATTTCTGATGAGCGAGTTCAACCATTATTCAGTTTTACTTGAAGAAACGCTTGACGCACTTGACATTGACCCGACGGGTACCTACGTTGACTGTACTCTCGGCGGTGGCGGACATTCCCTTGAGATAGTCAAAAGGCTGACGACGGGCAGACTTATTTGTATAGACCGTGATACCGATGCTATCGAAGCGTCGAAGAAGCGTCTTGAGCCTTATCTTGATAAAATTACGTTTGTACACGACAATTACAAAAATATTAAGCAAATTCTTTCCTCCCTTGGCATTGATTCGGTGGAAGGAGTCACGGCGGATCTCGGCGTGTCATCCTATCAATTGGATACCGCAGAGCGTGGATTTTCCTTCCATCACAATGCTTTTCTTGATATGAGGATGAATAGAGAGGATTCTCTTGATGCCGAGCAGGTGGTCAACGAGTATCCTGAATCCGAGCTTCGACGAATTCTTTTCGATTGGGGCGAGGAAAAATGGGCTGCACGAATTGCAAAGGGAATCGTGCAGGCGAGAGAAACAAAAAGAATTACCACTACCTTTGAATTGGTAGATATAATCAAGGCAAGCGTGCCCTCCTCCTATCTCAAGGAGAAGCATCCCGCACGCCGTACCTTCCAGGCTATCAGAATTGAGGTCAACGACGAGATAGGCGCACTTCGTGATGCCGTGTCGGATATGGTTGACTGTGTCGGAGAGGGCGGAAGAGTGGCTATCATCACCTTCCATTCACTTGAGGACAGAGCCGTCAAGGAGGTGTTTGCCGAGAGGACGAAGGGCTGTACCTGTCCTCCGAGCTTTCCCGTTTGCGTATGCGGATTCAAGCCGACACTCAAGGTGTTTAAGGCTTTGACGGCAGGAAAGAGAGAGCTGGACGAGAACAACCGCTCGAGAAGTGCAAGACTCAGGTTTGCGGAAAAATTATAATATTAAGATATATTAGGAAAGGAAAAGGCGATGGCTGACAATTACACGATTGGCGACGATATACTTATTAAAAAACGTCCCGTCAATAAAGCGGACGAAAAAGAGCTTGCTGAGGATTTGTTACAGTCCGAGGGATACGTTCCCGCAACTAAGCCCCGACGTGTAAACGGCGGTCAGGATATCGCAGGCGCCCGTCATACAGCGCGTAACAAGGAACGTCTTAACAACACCCTTTCAAGAACTCCTATTCAGGCACGCTTCCGTGCCGCAAGAAGAGATGCGGAAGCTCCGTCGCGAGCCAAGGCTGAAAGAGCGGTAGCACCCTTCCCGATTTGGAGTTACGTAATATTAGTTCTTACTGTTGTCATTATTATGGCTTACGTTGTGCACCTTTGCGTTGAGGTATCAAATCTTAACGCTACGATTTCGGATTGTAACAGCACACTGGTAGAGCTTAAGAGCAGACAAAACGACCTTGAGTTTGAAAAGAACAAGCTTTATAATCTTGAGGAGATTGAACGCATTGCCCGTGACGAGTACGGAATGGTCAGTGCAGACCAGCTTCCCAAGGAATATATAACCTCGGACAATGATGACCGTATACAGATAATGGATACGGGTGATGACGAGAGTGCGGCAGGCGTTTTGATGTCAGGCTTCGGACGAGCAGTTTCCAATATGTTGTCATACATCAATTAGTAAAAGCATAATAGTGAAATTAAGAGTAAAGGGAATATTAAAGGTCTCTTTACTCTTTTTGCCTATTTTTAATAACGGAGGAAAAAATGAAATACAAAATTCAGGTATCACGCCGTGAAATAAATAAAAAAAGCAGTTACTTTTTCGGCTTAATGCTTTTGTTGGCACTTGTTCTTATTGGCAGACTTGTTCAGATTATGATTTTTCAGTACGATAAATATCAGAACAAGGCTATCAATCAGGCGACGGCTGTAAGTACCGTAAGCGCCTCCCGAGGCACCGTGTACGACAGACAGATGAATATTCTTGCCGTATCCACAACGGTTGAACGAGTTTTCATTTCTCCTCACGATATTCCAAAAATGACTGTGCGTGAGTATATTGACACCTACGTTGAGGAAATGAACGCCACCGTAGAGGAAAAGGAAAGGGAGAGAAAGCGTCTTAATTCACTTTACGATAATACCTCGATAACCGTTAGCGAGGATGTAGCGATATTTTTGTCAGAGCTTCTTGAGGTGGACAAGAATATGATTCTCGAGAAGGCGGCTAAGGTAAACCGCAAGGATGAGACGATAAAGCAGAAGGTTGACGTCGTAACCTGCGATATAATCCGCGAGGAGATAGTTGCAAAGCATTATACGGGATTCGTTCATATGCAGGAGGATACCAAGAGAAGCTATCCTCACGGCGGAGTTGCAAGTCACGTGCTTGGCTTTACCGGTGCTGAAAACCGCGGTCTTGCGGGAATTGAACTGTCATACAATGAACAGCTTTCGGGCACCGACGGAAAGATTATCACCGCTGTGAATGCGGTAGGCGAGCAGATGCCCTATAAATATGAGACCTACATTCCCACGGTTGACGGAACTAACCTTATGCTCACACTTGACCTCAGCGTCCAGAAAATTCTCGAAAAGCATCTTGAGACGGCTCTTTCGGAGACTCAGGCTGAGGAGGGCGTATGGGGAATCGTCGTTGACGTTGACACGGGCGAGATACTCGGTATGGCAGGTCTTCCCGATTTCGACTGTAATTCTCCCTACGTGCTTGATGAGGCTTCACAGAGAAAATACGATGCCTACGTCGGAACGGACGCGGAAAAGAATAACTATATGTACGAGCTTCTTTACGGACTTTGGGAGAACGGTCTCATAACCAACACCTACGAGCCCGGTTCAACCTTCAAGATGCTTACAGCGTCAATGGCGATAGAGGAAAAGCTCGTTGCATCCTACGAGCATTTCAATTGTACCGGCTCTATAATGGTTGAGGGCTATCCCAAGCCCATTAACTGTCACCTTCATTCGGGACACGGAATACAGACCTTCGAGGAATCGCTCTGGCATTCCTGCAACCCCGTTTTCGTAACCATGGGTCTGCGAATAGGAACGGAAAAATTCTACGAATATTTCAAGGCGTTCGGATACCTCGGCAAGACGGGAATTGACCTTCCCGGTGAAAGAATCGGTATCTGGCATAATTCATTTAACCGAGTTGAGCTTGCGGTATCCTCCTTCGGACAGACCTTTACCGTCACTCCCATTCAGCATATTGCGGCAGTTTGCTCGGTTGCAAACGGAGGATATCTCGTAACGCCTCACGTTGTAAAGGGAACGGTTGACGAGGACGGAAAGCTTGTTGATACCTTTGGAAACGATACCAAGCGTCAGGTGCTCTCGGAGCAGACCTGCCAAACCGTTCTCTCCTATATGCAGGGAGGCGTTGAAAACGGCGGTTCATCCCGTAACGCATACGTTAAGGGCTATTCGGTAGCCGCTAAAACGGGTACCTCGGTCAAGACCGATATCCGTACACAGACGGGTGAGACCAAATATATCGCATCCTGCGTTGCTTTTGCTCCTGCAGACGACCCTCAGGTTGCTTGTATGGTGCTTATTGACGAGCCCGTCGGCACCTATTACGGAGGTACAATTGCCGCTCCCGTTGTATCAAGAGTTCTGGCAGAGGTGCTTCCTTATCTCGACATTGACCAATCGTACAGCGAAGAGGACGAGCATATTGCAGAATATCCCGTCGGAGGCTATATAGGTCTGTCGGTTGAGTCTGCCGAAAAGCAGGTCAAGGAGGACGGATATAAGTGCAAGATTATCGGCTCAGGTGAGAGCGTTCTCCGTCAGGTGCCCAAGGCGGGCGAGGGACTTGCACAAAGCTCCACCGTCGTGCTTTATACCGACGAGGTAACCTCGGGGCTCGTTACGGTTCCGAACGTTGTCGGTATGACGGCGTATCTTGCAAATAAGACGCTCGTTGATGCAGGACTTAACATCAGCATTGCAGGTACGGGCGCGGGATATCTCGAAAGTGCGGTGTCGATTGCTCAGTCAATCGAGCACGGCGAGGTGGTTGACCGCGGAACAGTTGTGTTGGTTGAGTTCAGACATTTCTCGAATATTACGGATTAAGGGGGATAAGCCATGATACTTGAAAGGATATTTGAAAACGTTGAAATAATAAAAACGAATATTTCTCTTGAGGCGAATTGTAACGGTATTACCGAAAACAGCCGTCGTGTCAAGGAGGGCTTTATCTTCTGTGCACTCAAGGGAGAAAGGGTTGACGGTAACAAGTACATTGACTCTGCGCTTAAATCAGGTGCAGTGTGCGTGGTAACCGATACAGAGCCCGAGGAGAGTGTACCCTACGTTCTCGTTTCGGATGCCCGTCAGGTATTTCCGAGGCTTTTGTCAAGCTTTTATTCTCATCCGGAGAGAAGCTTTAAGTATGCGATTGCCGTAACGGGTACTAACGGTAAGACCTCGACCACCGTTATGCTCAAGTCAATTTTCGACGCCGCAGGCTACAAGGTCGGTCTTATAGGCACGATGAAGTATCTCATAGGTGACAAGGAATACAATTCCGAGTCGGACGGAAACCTTCTTACAACTCCCGACCCTGAAAATTTTTACGCTCTTCTCAATACGATGAGAGAGGAGAATACCGAGGTGCTTATCATGGAGGCGTCAAGCCACGCTCTTGCAATGGATAAGCTTGGGGACATAGTATTCGATTGCGGTATTTTTACGAATCTTACTCAGGACCATCTCAATTTCCACGGTACTCTTGAGAATTACCGTGACGCAAAATCAAAGCTTTTCAAGAGGTCGAAAATTGCTCTTATCAACGACGATGACCCTGCCGCACCTTATATGAAGGAGATGGCAACGGGCGAGGTCGTAAGCTATTCCATAAACGATATTAACAGCGACTTTAATGCTACCAGCATAAGATATCAAGGTGCTGTCGGAGTTGACTACGTATTCTTGAAGAAGGAGCTTATCTTCAGAGTTTTCGTAGGTATTCCCGGCACGTTTACCGTTTACAATTCACTTGCAGCGGCATCATGTGCTCTTCTTCTCGGTGTTGATACGGACACTATTACCAAAGGTCTGCGTGCTCTTGACAGAGTTGAGGGAAGAGTGGATCGAGTTGATATTGACGCTCCGTTTTCTGTTATTATCGACTTTGCACATACTCCCGACGCTATGGATAACGTTTTAAGAACTGTACGCACCTTTACAAATGGCAGACTCATAACCGTATTCGGATGCGGAGGAGACCGTGACAGAGGTAAGCGACCCTTGATGGGTGCTCTTGCGGTTGAAAAGAGCGACAAGGTAATCGTTACCTCCGATAATCCCCGTACAGAAAACAGAGACAAAATAATCGAGGATATTATGGAGGGTATTATCAACCCTCATATCAGCGTTGAAACCGAGCCTGACCGTATTCTTGCCATAAGACGCGCAATGGATATCGCCGAGGCGGATGACGTTATTCTGCTTCTCGGCAAGGGGCACGAGGAATACGAAATTGACGAAAACGGTAAGCACCCCTTCTCCGAAAGAGCGGAGGTCATCAAGTATCACGCGATAATGAAATCGGAGGGTAGAATATGATTCCCGTATACCTTTCGGAAATATACAAGCTTTTCGGTCAGGAGCTTTGCGGTGAGGATAAGCTTATAACGGGTGTTTCCACCGACTCGAGAAGTGTTGGTGAGACCGAGCTGTTCGTACCCATCGTGGGTGAGGTACACGATGCTCATAAGTTTATTCCGAGCATTAAGACCTGCGGTGCGACTCTTTGTGAAAAGGAGTGCGGAGAAACCGCGTTTCCTCAGATAAGAGTTGATTCCACCGTCAAGGCGCTCGGTATTATAGCCCGTGCAAACGCCGAAAAAATCAACCGCCGTGTTACCGTATCGCTTACGGGAAGCGTAGGAAAAACCACTACGAAGGAAATGTGCGCGCTTGTTTTATCGTCTGCATATAAGACGGATAAGAACGTCGGAAATCTCAACAATCATATTGGTGTACCTCTGACACTTTTGTCCTTGAATGAGGAGTGCGAGGCGCTCGTTTGCGAGATGGGTATGAATCACAGCGGAGAGATTTCTTATCTTGCATCCCTTTTGAAAAGTGACGTTGCCATAATCACCAACGTGCTTTATTCACACATTGAAAATCTCGGAAGCCGTGAGAATATAGCGAAGGCAAAGCTTGAGATACTTGAGGGCTTGAAGCCCGACGGCACTCTTATTATAAACGGCGATGAGCCTCTTCTTTCGGGACTTGATATTCCTCAGCGGATAATCCGTGTCGGAATGAGTGACGGATGCGACGTGACGGCGGACAATATCCGCACAAGCTCGGAGGGTGTTGTATTTGATTGCACCGTTTTCGGAAGAAGGACAGAGGTAAGGCTTCCCGTACCCGGTAAGCACAACGTACAGAATGCAATGATTGCCATTGCTCTCGGCTATGCCTCGGGTATCGCTCCCGATAAGAGCGCTAAGGCGCTTGAGGATTACGTTCCTGCGGGAATGAGACAGAGAATATATAAGAAGCGTAACACGACGGTCATTGCCGATTGCTACAACGCAGGCTTTGAGTCAATGTGCGCAGCCCTTGAGTCAATGCGTGATATGAAGGGAGAGCGCAAGAGCGTTGCGGTGCTCGGAGATATGCTTGAGCTTGGTGAAATGAGTGAGGAGCTTCACCGCCGTGTTGGACGCAGAGTTGCGGAGACGGGAGTTGACATTCTCTTCACACTCGGTAATTCAGCCCGATTTATTCTCGAGGAGGCAAAGGGCGTTGAGTCCTGCCACTTTAACAACAAGGAAACGCTTGCAAGGGCGCTTGAGTCCTATATAGAGCGTGACGCGATAATCCTCTTTAAAGCCAGCCGTGGAATGAGCTTTGAGGATATCATAGGGCTTTGCAGCCTGACACAAGATTGAAGGAGACTTAAAAAATGACACAGGCAATTCAGTTTTTTATATCGTTGATATTGAGCCTTGCAGTAACTCTCATACTTGAAAAGAAATATATACCTGCGCTTATGCGTATAAAGATGGGACAGTATATTCTCGATATAGGTCCCCGTTGGCATAAGTCGAAGGAAGGTACTCCGACTATGGGAGGTATATTCTTTATAGGAGGTATATTCGTAACCTTTTTGGTTATCGGAGTGTACTCTGCGGTAAAATACGGTGATATATCCTCTGCGACTGTGCTTGTGTCTGCCATCCTTTTCGGAGGAATTGGCTTTATTGACGATTTTACCAAGTTCGTTAAGAAGCAGAACAAGGGACTTTCGGCACGTGCGAAGCTGATATTGCAGTTTTTGGTAACGGCGGTATTTCTGTTCGTTATGAAAACGTTCGGCTTTATAGATACTACTCTCGACCTTCCCTTTACCGATAAGAGCATCGAGCTCGGGGTCGTTTATTACATACTTTCATTTTTCTTTATCGCCTTTATGGTCAACAGCGTAAACCTCACCGACGGAATTGACGGACTTGCGGGAAGCGTAACTCTCGTTATAACCCTATTCTTCTCGGCAATTGCCTTCAAGCTTTCGGATATGCCTTTCCTTTCACTCGGAGGTGCAACGGTCGGTGCGCTCTGTGGCTTCCTTTATTATAATATTAATCCCGCAAAGATATTTATGGGTGACACGGGCTCACTTTTTCTCGGCGGTCTCGTCGTCGGAATGGCGTATAAGCTCAATTCTCCTCTCATCATCCTCGTTGCAGGTCTCTGGTACGTCATAGAGGCTTTGTCGGTTGTTCTTCAGGTTTTCAGCTTCAAGGTTTTCAAAAAGAGAATTTTCAAGATGTCTCCCATTCATCATCATTTCGAAATGTGCTCCTGGACGGAAAATCAGATAGTGAGACGCTTCTCACTGTTTACGGCACTTATGTGTATTTTAAGTTATTTCGCTTTCGTTATATAAATAGGAGGAAAAAGTGGCGACAACAAAAAGAAGTCAGGCTACATTTCTTGAGCGCTTGAGAAGAAACGGCAGGCTCAGGAAAAAGGAATATGAGATAGAAGGCTATTCCCGTGAGGTCTACGGAATCGACTATACGTTTTTATTTATCGTGTTCGTGCTGGTTGCACTTGGCACGCTTATGGTCTTCTCTGCAAGCTACGCTTACGCCAAGGAGCAGTACTCGGACAGCTATTATTTTGCGGTCAAGCAGATAATATGGGTTGCGGTCGGAGCGGCGGTTATGCTGGCAATGACGTTCCTTGACTATCTGTGGATATGGCGATTTCACAAGCTGATATTTTACGTCTCAATGATTATGATGGCTCTCGTTCCATTTATCGGCTATGAGGCTAAGGGTGCTACCCGTTGGTTTATGATAGGCCCTATTAACTTTCAGCCATCGGAAATCGCGAAGCTTGCAATTATCCTTTTCTTTGCCGATTATATCGGTCACGGCAGAAAAACTCGATTTGCTCAATACGTTCCTTATTTTGCGGTTGCAATATATATGACGGTGACTTTGGTTTTACAGCCTCACATATCCTGCTGTATTATCGTTCTTCTTTTGATATTCACTCTTATGATTTTCGGAAACGTTTCCAAGAAAATTATTCGCGGTCTTATGATAGTGGGAGCGCTTGGTGTCGTAATTCTTGCAATCGCTGTTCCGCATTCGAGAATACGAATACTTACATGGCTTCATCCCGAGCAGTATCCCGACCAAGCGTGGCAGCCGCTTCAATCCCTTTATGCCATTGGCTCGGGCGGCTTCTGGGGAGTAGGGCTCGGACAGAGCACGCAGAAGCATCTGTATCTTCCCGAGCCTCAGAATGACTATATCTTTTCCATTGCCTGCGAGGAGCTTGGACTTGTATTTGCGATAGGCGTAATATTTTTATTTCTTGCACTCGTTTGGCGCGGAATATATATCGCCAAGCACGCACCGAGTAATTATTCCTGTCTCGTTGTGGTTGGAATTATAGCTCAGGTGGCAATTCAAGCATTTTTGAATATAGGCGTCGTTACGAATACACTTCCGTCAACGGGCGTTTCCTTGCCCTTCTTCTCATACGGAGGAACGTCGCTTATAATTCTTATGGCGGAAATGGGTATGATTCTCAACATATCACGATACCGCTACGTCAGAAAGGAAGAAACGGAATGAGAGTACTTTTATCGGGCGGAGGAACGGCAGGTCACATCAATCCCGCCCTCGCCATTGCCGAAAAAATAAAAGCCGAGATACCCGACAGCGTTATAGCCTTTGTCGGTACTCCTCAAGGAATGGAGAATCGTCTTGTAAAGAAGGCGGGCTACGATATCTATCATGTTGACGTCAAGGGCTTTCAGCGTAAGCTGACCCTCAAAAACGTTTCAACGGCGTGGAAGGCGCTTGTGTCTCCACTTCGTGCGGGCAAGATAATAAAGAGCTTTAGACCGGATATAGTAATAGGTACGGGAGGCTACGTAAGCTGGCCCGTTGTTAAGGCGGCGGCATCGCGCGGAATACCCACTCTTATTCACGAGCAGAACGCTCAGGCAGGAGTCACAACCCGTATGCTTTCGGGAATAGTTGACAAGGTTATGATAAGCTTTGAGGCAACCAGAGGTCAGCTTAAGGCAAAGCCCGAGAATATAATTCTCACGGGTAATCCCGTACGCCCCGAGCTCTTTTCTCTGAAAAAAGAGGAGGAGAGACAAAGACTGTCTCTTTCCGACAAGCCTTATATCGTAAGCTGTGGCGGAAGCCTCGGGGCACGTGCAATCAATGACAATATGCTCTCTCTTATCAAATCGGGAGCGCTTGACGGCTTGCAGATTACTCACGCGGTAGGCTCTTACGAATGGAAGAAGCGTGAGGAGGAAATAAAGAATCTTAAGACCCCGGAGGGCTGTGAGGTGGTTGAGTATATCTACGATATGCCCTCGCGTATGTGCGCCTCAGACCTTGTGGTATGCCGCGCGGGTGCAATCACTCTTGCAGAGCTTGCAGTACTCGGAAAGCCTGCAATCCTTATTCCGTCTCCCTACGTCACCGACAACCATCAGTACAAAAACGCAAAGGTTGTTGAAAACGAGGGTGGTGCGGTCGTTATTGAGGAAAAGGATTTGACACCCGAGACGTTAAACCGAGTTATAGTCGAGCTTCTCTCGGATGGAGAGAGACTTTCGGAAATGCAGAGAAGGGCAAGGTCGCTTGCCATAAACGATACGCATGACAGAATTTTTGAGGCGGTAAAAGAGCTTGTAAATAAGTGAGGAATAAAAAATGACAGACGGCAGAAAAATCGAGGCAATTCACTCAAGCGCCGTAAGGCGAAGCCGTAATTCACGGAGATTTTTCACCTTCGCACTGATAGTGCTTTTAGTTTTCTTCTTAGTCTTTATGTATCTTAATTTCTTTAAGATACGTTCAATTGAAATAAAAGGACTCAACACCGACGTTTACAGCGAGGCGGAAATGCTCGATTTCATCGGAGTAGGCGAGGGGGATAACCTTTTAAGCCTCAGAGCCTCAAGACTTGAAAAGGAGATTGAGCGTGAGTTTGCCTACGTTAACTGTGCTAAGCTCAGGCGTCGTCTCCCGTCAACGCTTGTGATAGAGCTTGAATTTCATTCGGCTTCAATGGGAGTCGTTCTTGGTGACGATGTGTTCTTCGTATCTTCAGGAGGCAAGGTGCTTACGTCGGGGGCTGCCGAGGATGGTATGCCGGAGGGCGTTTGTAAAATCAAAACCCCATTTATTACCGAATGTATTCAAGGTGAGAATTTGCTCTTTGAGAGCGAAGAGCCCTTTAATATTCTCGTTGACGTTTATTCGCAGTTTGAATCATTCGGTCTTTCCAAAAAGCTTACCTATCTTGATATCACCGATAAGTTCAATATAAAGGCAAAGGTTGACGATCGCTTTGAGATAGTTTTCGGCAGCTGGGAGGATTCTGAGGCAAAGGTCAAGCTTCTCTCTGAGGTAATGAGCGGAGATATATGGACGGATTCCTCGGGAATAGTCGATATTTCCGATGCAAGAGAGGCTGCCGTAAGGTTCACGGGAAGCGTTGCAAATTAAAAAAATATGAAAAAATTATAAAAATTTCAAAAAAGACTTGCAAAAGTTGAAAAAGTGTATTAATATATATAATAAGATTATTATCCCATATAGATAAAATAGATATTTTAGGAGGACGACGAAATGCCCGAATACGGAGAAAGCCTTGTAAACATCAAGGTAATAGGCGTCGGTGGCGGCGGAAATAATACAGTTAACAGAATGATCAAGGGAGGCAGTGCAGGTGTTGAATTCATTGCAATCAACACCGATATGCAGGCTCTCAACAGATCAACTGCTGAAAAGAAGATCCCGATTGGTGAAAAGCTTACCAAGGGACGCGGTGCAGGTGCAAACCCTGAAATCGGCAGAAAGGCTGCAGAGGAGTCTCTTGATGAGATCAACGCAGCAGTAGAAAACGCAGATATGGTATTTATCACGGCAGGTATGGGCGGCGGTACCGGTACCGGTGCTGCATCCGTTGTAGCTAAGGCTGCACGCAGCCGCGGTATCCTTACCGTAGGCGTTGTAACCAAGCCCTTTGCTTTTGAGGGTAAGAGAAGAATGGAGCAGGCTGAGGCAGGTATTGCAGAGCTCAGCGAGCAGGTTGACGCTCTTATCGTAATTCCCAACGAGAGACTTAAGATGGTTTCCGAGGCGAGAATTACTCTTGCTAACGCTTTTGATATTGCTGACGGTGTACTTAGCCGTGGTGTTAAGAGCATCTACGAGCTTATCAATATGGATGCTATCGTAAACCTCGACTTTGCTGACGTTACCGCTATTATGCAGAACGCAGGTCTTGCACATATGGGCGTTGGTAACGGTAAGGGTAAGGATAAGGCTGAGATTGCCGCTCGTATGGCTATCGCAAGTCCTCTTCTTGAGACCTCTATCGCAGGTGCTACCGGTATTATCGTTAACATCACAGCTTCTCCCGACATCGGACTCGAAGAAGTTGATTACGCTTCCAATATGATTGCTGAAGAAGCTAATCCCGAAGCAAATATCATTTGGGGTGCTGCATTCGATGAAACTCTCGAGGATGAGATGAAGATTACTGTTATTGCAACAGGCTTCGACATCGCAAAGAAGAAGGCTACAGCAGACGAATCATCCGAAAAGGATAGTCCAGCACAGGCTGATTCTATTGATGAAATGGATACTATCATCAATATGTTGAGAAAAAAGAATTAAAATTTTGAAAAAATACTTGATTTTATAAAACTTTTGTGTTATAATCTCTTCGCTTGTGTTGAACAAGCAACAAAAAACAGTTAAAAATACACGAAATAGAAGATGCCGTTTTGCAAAAGCGGCTTTATATAGGAGGTGTTTGCAAAATGGCAAAATGCGAAATCTGCGGAAAGAGCGTTGCTTTCGGTTTGAATGTTTCTCACTCTAACAGAAAGACCAACCGCACATGGAAGCCCAATATCAGAAGAGTAAGAGCGATTGTTAACGGAACTCATAAGAAGATGTACGTTTGCTCTCGTTGCCTTCGTTCTGATAAGGTTCAGCGCGCGTAACAAAAACTTATGCATCGGAGAAATCCGATGCATTTTGTTTTTGCTGGATATGAAAAGTCCGAACATACCTTGACACCGGGTGATTGGTGCTTTGGTCGGTTCGGACTTTTTGGTTGTGATTTTTTAATTAAAAACAAAAGTCAGACTTGATGCTTGTGAGCAAATGAGGTTTTTATTTGCCTTTTTGTTTTCGTGTGGATGGCGTGGGAGGGTCAATCTTTTTCCAAAGATGTATTGTGCCTCGGTCATTCATGGTTTTGAGAATGATAAGCACAATGGGGAATATGAAC
>JAFYTG010000193.1 GCA_017558945.1 Clostridia bacterium | reverse complement strand
CTTATTACTTTAATATTTTAGGTCTATATATAACCCTAAATTGTTTTTTAGATTAGGTTTATATATGGACCTATTTTTTATCTGTATGGACTATATATAGTCCATATTTGTTTTTTTGTGCAACGCAAATATATAAAAGAAGAAATCCACTTCTTTGGAAGTGGATTTCATCCATAATTCTTCATTTTTCATAAGCGAAGCGACTTCATTCTTCATTTTTAACGGAGTCCGCTTTCAACCATAACTATCAATCAACGTACAAATCGTACCAACGCTGGAAAACGAGGATACACCAAAGCTTACGGTAGTTATCCTCACTGCCGTCACGGTGGCGTTCAAGAAGCTCGAGAGCCACTTTTTTATCAATATACGGGTTATCCGATGAATTTATGATAATATCCTTAGCCCAATCGTAAAGCTCATTTTTGAGCCATTTTCTGACGGGTACGGGATAACCGAGCTTGGGACGCATAAAGGTCTCCTCGTCAACGAGGTCACGGAAGGCGTAGCGTAGAATATATTTCGTGGTGTTATGTGCAAGCTTTTCCGAATCGTGAAGGGTTGAGGCTACACGGAAAACCTCCTTGTCGAGAAACGGAACTCTGACTTCAAGCGAGTGTGCCATACTGAGACGGTCGCCCTTGACGAGAATGTCACCTCTCAGCCAGGTATTCATATCCACGTACTGCATACGGGTCATAGGCGAAAGGTCCTCACACTCACGGTAGATTGGCTCGGTCACCTGAGAAAAATGAACGTCGGGCGACCAGGTTTTAAGTATATCACGCTTGTCCTTTTCATTCCATATGAATGCGTTTCCGACGTAACGCTTTTCAAGAGGCGTTGTTCCTCTGTAAATGAGCTGTTTGCCTCGGAAGCCGTCGGGAAGGATTCCCGCAACGCCCGACAGAGCTGATTTTACAAAGCTTGGAAGTCTGTATATTTTTGATGAAACGGTGCTTTCGTTATAAATTCTGTAACCGCCGAAGAGCTCGTCCGAGCCCTCACCCGAAAGCACTACCTTGAGATGTCTTGCAGCCTCCTCGCAAATGAGGTAGATTGCCATCGTTGACGGGTCTGCGGTAGGAAAGTCGAGGTGATAAACCACGCGGTCAAAGGCACGCTTGAAATCCTCAAGCCCTGCAATAAGCTTGATGTGTTCAACGTCAAGGTGCTTGGCAATGCTTGAAGCCTCGTCAATCTCGGAATACTCCTTCTCACCGAAGGCAACCGTAAACGCCTTGATACCCGGATTGAGCTTACTTGCGGTTGCGGTAATTACCGCCGAGTCAATACCGCCCGACAGAAACGTGCCGACGTCAACGTCGGATATCATATGATACTTGACGCTTGACTCAATGACCTCACGCACCTCTTGTGCCTTCTTTTCAAAGTCGTCGGCCTTTTTGGGAGAGAAGGTGGGAGTATAATATTTTTTAACGGTATTGGTATTTCCGTCGCAGGTCATATAGTGTCCTGCGGGAAGTATCTTTATTTCGGGATGCATTGTGTTAGGCTCGGGCACGTACTGGAAGGTCAGATAGTGCTGTACCGCAGTATCCGAAACCAGCGTTTTGTCAAGTGACGGCTCGAGATAAAGGGCTTTAGCCTCGGAGGAGAAGAGAAGCTTTCCCTCACGCTCAAGGTAATAAAGAGGCTTTATGCCAAATGGGTCACGGCCGAGGATAGCTGTGTTTGCCGTCTTGTCGAAGATAGCAAATGCAAACATTCCTCGGAGCATATTTATAAAGCTCTCGCCGTGCTTTTTATAAAGTGTCAGCATAACCTCAATCTCTGAGTTAGTGGTAAATTCCTCACCGTCCGAGATGAGAGTCTCACGAAGCTCACGGTAGTTGTATATCTCACCGTTGAAGATGCCTAAAAGGTCTCCTCTCTCAAATGGCTGACTTCCGAGGGCTAAGTCGATTATACTTAGCCTGCGGAAGCCTACGCCCGCATTGCCGAAGAAGGCGCATCTGCCCTCATCGGGTCCGCGAAAGTCGATTGCATCCGACATTTTTTGTATCTGCACTCTCTCCTCATCGTAGAGGGGAGAGCTTTTAAACATTCCTACAAATCCGCACAAAATCAACAGTCTCCTTTAATTAAAATCCCATTTTTTATACTTGGTTAAAATTCTGTTTGAAACGCTTCTTACACGCTCGATTGCAACGTAAACGTAGAATACCGAGAATATGATATTCGGGAATACGAAGCTTGGGTTGTACTGCGGGTGGGTATAAATGATAAAGTTAAATACCGCGAGAATCACACCTGCTACGGCAAGCAGAAGAGTTGAGCTGCTTTTTTCACCGTCGAGGTACTTTTCCTCAAGCCTTGCAAGGCTTATCCATAAAAGCAGGAAAACCGCCGAGGTTAAAACGAGCACCGCAATTCCAATCACAAGCGAATAAGCCTGACCCGAAAAGCCGTATTCCATTCCGTCTCCGAGTCTCCTCTGCCAAAAAACTTGGTAGGCAAGTGCGATTACCGATGCAATGGTGCCAAGCACCGATACAACGGTGAGCAGGGAGGTATTGATTTTCAGCCTGCAGGATGCCAGAATTGAATATATGGCGATAAGCAGGAAGGCAATTGCTGTCGGAAGCACCTCTATAAAATCAATATAGAAGTCAAATGCAAATATCATTGCCGCGGTGATAAAGGGGAGTGTACCCTTGACGCTCTTTGAGATTACTCTTGAGGGCACCTGCAAAACGCTCCGATCATAGTTTGCGTAAAGGCTTTCGCAAAGCTCACGGTTACGGCAGACGGGCAGAAAATATGCACATGCCTTGATCGTCATAAACACGAAAAGCAGAGCCATAATTAAGAATGCCAGAAGCGTCAGCACGTTAAACAGTGCCGAAAAATCCACCTGCCACAAATCACTCGTATAGTCTCCCGTTTCCGATGGGTCAACGAGGGATATGAAGGACGGAAGAGTGGACAGAACGTCCTTGACTATAAAGAAGAATACTGACAGTGTTTTAAGCTCTGAATTTTTCTTCTCGGATACGTTTATGCCATGACGGATTGCGGTGTAGTCAAGAGAGTGGAAAAACTCCTTGATAAAGGGGAGAATCAGTATGAGGTCGAGTACCGCAAGTGAGAAGGAGACGAGCAAAAGATTGGTCTTTTGAAGTCCTCCTATCGACATACCGAAAATGAATTTTACGATTGATAAAACGAAAAGTCTTTTCGCAAGTGTTCTTGAGTCAAACGCTCTCTCGTCAATATCCGCAAGCCTTGAAAGACCCGAGAGAATGAGTGCGTAGCCGATGAAGTCGGGTAACAGGTCGAAAATGGAAATGTCGGGTGATAAAAGGAATATAAAGCCTATGAGAAGTCTTTTATATCCCATTGTGTGCTTCTTCATTCATTTCCTCCGAGATTTTTTCCGCAACACTTCTTATACTTGAGACCGCTTCCGCAGGGGCACGGGTCGTTTCGTCCAACCTTGTCAGCCTCGGTCTTTCTTACGGGAGCCTTCTTTTGAGCGGTAGTATCTCCGCCGTGTGATGCGCCCGTTATTTTAACGACGTTTTCACGCTTGATTTCCGTCTTGGGCATAATTGACAGCACCTGACGGACGGTGCTTGCACGAATTTCGCTTATCATTTCGTCAAACATCTGTGAGCCCTCAATCTTATAGGCAACTACGGGGTCACGCTGTCCGTAGGACTGGAGTCGGATACCCTCCTCAAGCTCGTCCATTGCATCTATGTGGTCCATCCACATACGGTCAACGTTGCGAAGGAGTATAACTCTTTCAGCCTCTCGCATCTGCTCCTCGGTGAACATTGCTTCCTTTTCGTCGTAAAGTCTTTCGGCGTTATCCGTGAGAAGCTTGAGTATCTCGTCTGAGTCAAGCTCTGATGTGAGAAGCCTTGCCTTTTCCTCGTCGTTTATAAGCATGGGATAGAACTCACCGATAAGCCCCTCAATATCCCAGCCCTCCTTTTCGGGAGGAAGATAGAGACCGAGCTTTTCGGCAACGGTGCTTTTTGCCATTGAACGTATCTTGCCCTCAAGGTCTGCTCCGTCAAGCACCTCACGGCGCTGCTGATAGATGACCTTTCTCTGCTCGTTCATAACATCGTCGTACATCAAGACGTTCTTGCGTCGTGCAAAGTTCTGACCCTCCAGCTTCTTCTGTGCGTTTTCAATAACGCTTGAGAGAAGAGGATGGTCGATAGCCTCGTCTTCGGCTATACCGTTGATGCTCGTCATTATCGCCTTGAGCTTGTCACCTGCAAAGAGTCGCATAAGGTCGTCCTCAAAGGAGATGTGGAAGCAGGACTTACCGGGGTCACCCTGACGTCCCGCACGTCCTCGGAGCTGATTGTCGATTCGTCTTGATTCGTGACGCTCCGTGCCGATGATGTAAAGACCTCCGGCCTCAACAACCTTTGCACGCTCGGGCGCAATATCCGCCTCGTGCTTTGCTACAAGCTCGTTGAAGCGCTCTCTTACGCCGAGTATCTCCTCGTTGTCGGTGTCAAAAATGCTGTCTGCCATTGCGATAAGCTCGTCGGCAAAGCCTTCTCTACGAAGGTCTGCACGAGCCATAAACTCGGGGTTACCGCCAAGCATAATATCGGTGCCTCGTCCCGCCATATTGGTGGAAATGGTTACCGCACCGTATTTTCCTGCCTGTGCAACGATTTCCGCTTCCTTTTCGTGAAGCTTTGCATTGAGCACGTTGTGAGGAATACCGTTTTTCTTAAGCTCGTGGGAAAGAGCCTCGGACTTGTCGATGGATACAGTACCTACAAGCACGGGCTGACCCTTTTCGTGACAAGCCTTTATCTCCTTGATTATCGCCGTATACTTGCCCTTTTCGGTGGCAAACACCTTGTCGGAAAGGTCCTCTCGTATCATCGGCTTGTTCGTGGGAATGACGATAACGTCGAGGTTGTATATCTCGCGAAATTCATCCTCCTCCGTAAGTGCCGTACCCGTCATACCCGAAAGCTTTTTGTAAAGACGGAAATAATTCTGGAAGGTTATGGTTGCAAGCGTCTTTGACTCACGCTCAACCTTAACTCCCTCCTTTGCCTCGATTGCCTGATGCAGACCGTCGGAGTAACGGCGACCCGGCATAAGACGTCCCGTGAAGGAGTCAACTATAATGACCTGACCGTCCTTCACGACGTATTCAACGTCACGTCTCATAGTGCCCCATGCACGAATTGCCTGATTTATATGGTGAACAATGTCGGAGTTTTCGGGGTCGGAGAAGTTTTCAATGTCGAAGGCACGCTCAACCTTTTCAATACCCGAAGCGGTAAGCGTTGCGCTTCTTGCCTTTTCGTCAACGATATAGTCGTACTGGCTTTCAAGCTCCTCATCAATCTTCTTGTCGTCGGATTCCTTTATCTTGTGGCACTTGAGCCCTCTTGCAATGGCGTTTGCCACTTCGTAAAGCTTGGTGGACTTTTCGCCCTGACCCGATATGATAAGAGGAGTTCTCGCCTCGTCGATAAGTATGGAGTCCACCTCGTCAACTATTGCAAAGCTGTGAGGTCTCTGCACCATATCCTTTTTGTAAATAACAAGGTTATCTCTGAGGTAGTCAAAGCCAAGCTCGTTGTTTGTTCCGTAGGTAATGTCAGCGTTGTACGCCTTCTGCCTTTCCTCTTTTTCAAGGTCGTGCACTATAAGACCTACCGTGAGTCCGAGAAAGGTGTATATCTTTCCCATCCATTCACTGTCACGGCGTGCAAGGTAATCGTTTACGGTTACGATGTGTACGCCCTCGCCCGTCAAGGCGTTGAGGTAAGCGGGAAGGGTAGCCATAAGGGTCTTACCTTCACCCGTTTTCATTTCGGCAATTCTGCCCTGATGCATTATAATACCACCGATGAGCTGAACGTAGTAGTGTCTCTTGCCAAGCACTCTGTCGGATGCCTCTCTCACCGTTGCAAACGCCTCGGGAAGAATATCGTCGAGAGTCTCACCGTTTTTAAGCCTCTCCTTGAAGAGCACCGTCTGCTCGGCAAGCTCACCGTCACTCATTGCGCGGTACTTGTCGGCAAGCGCCTCTATTTTGTCAGCGATGGGGCGAACCTTTTTAAGCTCCCTGTCGCTGTGTGTTCCGAAAATTGCAGATATTATACCCATTTTTATCTCCTGCTTTAAAATTCATTTTTTATGGCTCTTGTAAAAAGAGCGTTAAGCGTATCCCGAGGGTCAGCTCGGTCAAAAAGCACGCTGTAAACCGCCGAGCATATAGGAAGCTCCTCGCAAAGCTCCTCGGAAATGCGCTTGAGTGCCTTGCAGGTCATAACGCCCTCTGCAAGCTTGTCAAATTCTTCTCCCTTGACAAACGCCTCTCCAAAGGCTCTGTTGTGGCTGTGAGGTGAAAAGAGGGTCGCCTCGTAGTCACCGAGATGACACAGACCGTACGCAGACGTCGGGTCTCCTCCAAGTCTGCCGATAAGACGGGATATTTCTCTCGTGCCTCTCGCCATAAGAGCGCCCTTGAGGGTCGAAAGACCCAAGCCGTCAAGCATACCTGCCGCAATTCCAATGACGTTCTTTGATGCTCCGCCTATCTCGTTACCGATAAGGTCGGTGCCGTAATAAAAGCGTATCAGCTTGCTTGAAAAGGCGTTGCACAGCTCACGCTTGAGCGTGTCGCTTTCGGAATCTATTACCATACAGTTGGGTATTCCCGCCACGAAATCCTGAACGTGACCCGGACCCAGCCATACCGCAAGCGGAACGCTTTCTCCGTAGCCCTCGAGAAATACCTCGGAAAGTCTCTTTCCCGTGTTATGCTCAAGTCCCTTCATACATAGCACGAAGCGTCGCTGACGGTCGTGAGGAAGGCTTTTTGCAAACTCACGAAGATTCTGACTTGATATTGAAATTATAACTGTGTCGGTGTTAAGCGCTTCGTCAAGGCTCGTCGTGATGCGCATATCCTCACGGAAGGTGAGAAGCTCATTTCCTCGGCTTTCTATAAGTGCCCTTGAACGCTCCGATTCGGGTCTCGTCCAAAGGGTCACCTCGTTAAAGGATGAAAGATACCACGCTATAAAGCTACCCCAACGACCTGCGCCGAGGACGGATATTTTCATCTGAGACGGTCCTCATAGCCTGCACGCTCACCGCCGACGAAACGGGGACGGGTACGCGCCATTGTGAGTCTCGCCTGACCGATAGTGTCAACCTCGCATCTAACGGGTACGGCAACGGGACGGAGCTGCATACCGATAAGTACGCTGCCG